>CAMDGT010000053.1 GCA_945898025.1 Rickettsia typhi
TAGTAAAGAATTTTTTAAGAAATCTTGCGACATTTTATAAGATGCAATATTTAATTTGGTAGCGGGAGAGGGTTTCGAACCCCCGACACACGGATTATGATCCCGTTGCTCTACCGACTGAGCTATCCCGCCGAAATGTTTAGTAAATAATTTATTTAATTTTTAGGTATAAACGGTATAAACCAAAAAAACAGCGAAATAATAGAATTCGAATTTAATTTTTCAAATGTTTTTTGGTAATTAAATAAATAATTAATTATAACGATATTTTTAGCCCCATATTTTAAGAGATTTCTTAACAATTTTTGCCAATTTTTCTATATCTTTTTTGCGATGATTAGTGGAAAAAGTAATTCTTAATCTTGCCTCACCTACAGGAACAGTTGGAGGGCGAATTGCAGAAATTATAAAGCCTTGATTTTTAACATAATTAGCAATATCAAGAACTCTTTTATTATCTCCAACAATTATTGGCACTATCAGAGATTGAGGCTTAGGAAACTTCATTAAATCACAAAAATAATCAACATTTCTCCAAGCCTTGAAAGCCCTATTCCCTTTCGCAATTATTTTTAGAGATTCATAAATAGAAGCCAAAACCGCAGGAGGCAATGCCGTTGAATAAATTGCGGTTTTAGCAAAATTTTTTAAATATTTTATAATTATTTCGTTGCCAGCAACATATCCACCAATTACTCCTACAGCCTTCGATAAAGTGCCCATTTGTAAATAAAATACCGAATTTTTAATCGATAAATCTTTTTTAGCCAAATCTTTTTTAGCCAAATATTTTTTAGCTAAATATTTTTTAGGGATTGTAAAATCTTTTACCCCAAAACTGTGGGCTTCATCTATTAACAATCCGCTATTAAATTTTTTAGCCAAACTCCATAAATCGTTAATTTTACCAACATCTCCGTCCATTGAAAATATTGATTCACTAACAATTAAACATCTTGAAAATAAATGACGATTCTGCATTAAAATCTTTTCGCAATTTATTGTATCATTATGAGCAAATCGCATCATTTTAGCACCACTAAGCTTAATTCCATCAATTAAACAAGAGTGAATTAAGCGATCAGCAACGACGAGATCTCCCCTACCAACTAAAGCAGGAACAACACCAACCGCCACAGAATAACCAGAAGAAAATAATAAAGAAGCTTCGCGATTTTTAATTTTGGCAATTTTTTCTTCAATTTTTTGATAAAAAACATTGTTGCCCGTTATATATCGAGAAGAGCCTGCGCCAACTCCATATTTTTCTGTTGCCTTAATCGCCACTTTCTTAAGCTTGTAATAATCGGTCAGACCAAGATAATCATTATCTGCAAACGAAATAAGCTTTAAACCATCTTGATTTTTATCTAAAAAAAATTTTTTATTTTTATCATAAATTTTTTCATAAATGCAAGGGTCTCTTGCAAGATTATTAGATTCCAGCTGACGAAGCTTTGTTACAAAATAATTTTCTGCTTTCATATCAAATTTATAGATTTTAATAAAACTAGTTTTTTTACTTGTAAGTTTTAATTAATTAATTTAATATCGCCCTTTAGTTCATGACAAGAGTTTTTTTATGTTTACGGGCTGTTAAATATTAGATTTAGCCTTGTTGCTTAGCTTTGTTGTTTTATTTAGTTGTTTAATATAACCTATAAGGGGAGTTCAATTGTTAAAAGTCATTAAATCTCTAGAAATTTCTGGCAAAAATTGTCTACCAATTATTGAAGGCGGAAAGGGAATCGGCATAACCAACGGGGTAACTGCTGGTCATTTTGCGAAGGCAAATGCAGTAGGAACGTTCTCGGGAGTTAATGCAGATTATATCGATGAAAATGAAAAGTTTATCCCCCTAGAATACAAAACCCACACCAGAAGAGAAAAGCACGAGGAACTAATAGAATACAGCATCAAAGGCGGAATATCGCAAGCAAAAATTGCTCATGACATCGCTAGCGGTAATGGCAGAATTCATATGAATGTCTTGTGGGAAATGGGCGGTGCAGAAAAAGTTTTAAACGGCATTCTTGACGGTGCAAAAGATTTAATCCACGGTATTACCTGCGGTGCAGGAATGCCTTATCGCCTTGCTGAAATAGCTGAAAAATACAGAGTTTATTATTATCCAATCGTTTCTTCAATGAGAGCATTTCGTGCCCTATGGAAAAGAAGCTATCACAAAGCAAAAGACCTTCTCGGAGGAGTTGTTTACGAATGTCCTTGGCGAGCTGGAGGTCATAATGGGCTATCAAATGCCGAAGATCCACTAAAATTTGAAGATCCTTACCCTAGAATCACAGAACTCAGAAGCTTCATGAATTCTGTTGGTCTAAATGATGTGCCAATTATTATGGCTGGTGGTGTATGGAACATTGAAGAATACGAAGATTGGCTTGATAACCCCGAAGTCGGGCCTATTGTTTTCCAATTTGGCACAAGACCAATTTTAACTCAAGAATATTCCGTTCCTAACAGCTGGAAACAAAAACTACTTACCCTTAAAAACGGAGACATCTATCTTAATCGCTTTAGCCCTACTGGCTTCTATTCTTCAGCAATTGAAAATGGCTTTATCCGCGAATTACAAGGCAGAGAAATTAGACAAGTTGACTATCGAACTAAGAGCGATTCAGAATTTAATACTCCCATTAATTTTGGACAAAGAGGCAGATTAGTCTATATCAAAAGCTCCGATAATCAAAAAGTTCAGAGTTGGGTTTCTCTAGGTCATAATGAGCCAATGAAAACACCTGATGAAACCCTTATGTTTGTCGATAAATCAAAGGCATTGCAAATTCTAACCGATCAAGTTAATTGTATGGGCTGTTTAAGTCATTGTCGTTTTAGCAATTGGTCAGATAAAGCAGAAAACAACTACACCATCAATCGCAAGGCTGATCCTCGTAGCTTCTGCATTCAAAAAACTTTACAAGATGCAAAAAATGGAATTGATATTGACAATCAACTAATATTTTCTGGACACAGTGCTTATCGCTTTTCTACTGATCAATTTTATGCTAATGGCTTTGTTCCAACTATTGGCGAACTAGTAAATAGAATAATGCTCGGTAAATAATAATCAATTTACTTGCAAAATATAATTATCAAGTCGATCTTTATTTATCGCTATTTTCTTCTTATAACTTTTTATAAAATCTTTCGCCTCTTCTAGGTTTAAAGGGCTGCCAACCTGAATAACCCCAACCATTCCCATTACTAAATGGTTTGAGCATTGATAAATATAAACACCTTCTTTTTGGTAATTAAAAACTATTTCTTGATTATTTTCTCCTTTCCAATTATTTGAGCCTTCTGGCACAAAAATCGACCTCGAATTATGTCCTGAATCTACAGGCATAAAAATGACTTGATCCCCTTTTTCTATTTTTAAAAAGGCTGGCTCAAAAATCATCGACTTGCCATTTTTAACATTCAACATTTCAACCTTATATTTCTTTGCCCAAGAAATTGCTGGCAAAAATATAATTAAAGCCAAAAAAACAAGCATTCTTGTAAAATTTTGCAAATTCATTAAATGCCTAAAATAAATTAAAAAATTTCTGCCCAGTTTATCAGTAAAGAAGTTTATCAGTAAAGAAAAAATCAAGAGGCAATGAGATCGCCCCTTGATTAAAAAATTAATTTTATTTTTTTATATCGAAACGATCTGCATTCATAACTTTTGTCCAAGCCTTAACAAAATCTTTGATAAATTTTTCTTTACCATCATCAGAGGCATAAACTTCCGCAACCGCACGAAGTTCAGCACTTGAACCAAAAACCAAATCAACAGAAGTAGCTTTCCACTTAAGTTTGCCAGTCTTTCTATCGTAAGCCTCGTATAAACCTTCGACGTTAGTAGATTTTTTCCACTCATTAGACATATCAAGCAAATTCACAAAGAAATCATTGCTCAATGATCCGGCTTTTTTAGTCAAAATGCCATATTCAGAATTGTCTGCATTTGCTCCTAAAGACCTCATGCCACCAATTAAAGCAGTCATTTCTGGAACCGTTAAGCCAAGCATATAAGCGCGATCAATTAAAGAATTAATCGGAGATAATTTAGCATCTTTGCTGTAATAATTTCTAAAAGCATCAGCTTTAGGCTCTAAAACCGCAAAAGATTTAATATCGGTATGATTTTGATTGGCATCAACTCTTCCCGCCTGAAATGGAACTTTAATTTTAAAACCCGCTTCACGAGCACTTTTTTCAAGAGCAACGGAGCCTCCAAGTACGATTATATCTGCAAGAGAAACTTTTTTACCTTCTGTTAAAGAATTGTTAAAAGTTTTTTGAATTTTTTCCAAAGCACTGATGGTTTTATTCAATTCTTGAGGATTATTAACTGCCCAGTTTTTTTGAGGCTCTAGGCGGATTCTTGAACCGTTGGCACCGCCTCGCATATCAGTTACACGAAAAGAAGAAGCCGAAGCCCAAGAAGCCTTAACCAATTCAGAATTTTTTAAACCAGATGCTGAAATCTTGCTTTTTAATCTTTCAATATCAGTATCGTTGATTAGAGCATGATTAATTTTAGGAAGATGGTCTTGCCATGCAAATATTTCTTTTGGAGATTCCTTGCCAACATATCTAGCACTAGGACCAACATCCCGATGAGTTAATTTAAACCAAGCTCTAGCAAAGGCTTTTTCAAATTTTTTTGGATTTTCTTGAAAATTTTTAGCAATCTTGCGATATTCTGGATCAAATTTTAATGATAAATCTGTCGTCAACATAATTGGGGCAGTTCTCTTTGCGGGGTCATGAGCATCTGGCACTAGATTATTAGCATTTTTATCATCGGGAACCCACTGAATTGCACCGCTAGGGCTTTTGGTTTTTATCCAATTAAAAGAAAATAAATTATTGAGATATTCATGAGTCCAAACAGCAGGGTTAGCTGTCCATGCGCCTTCAAGACCACTAGTTACAGTATCAACACCTTTTCCTGTTTTGCATTTATTTTTCCAACCAAACCCCTGTTCTTCAATTGAGGCCGATGCAGGCTCAACATCAATACATTTTTCTGCTTTATGAGCACCGTGAGATTTTCCAAAAGTATGCCCTCCCGCAATTAATGCTACCGTCTCTTCGTCGTTCATTCCCATATTTGCAAATGTTTCACGAATTTGATGAGCAGCAGAAATAGGGTCTCCGTTGCGATTCGGACCTTCAGGATTAACATAAATTAAGCCCATTGTTGTTGAGCCTAAAGGCTTCTCTATTTTGCCTTTATTGTCAAAGCGATGACTTTTCATAAATTTGTTCTCCGGCCCCCAATATACTAAATCTGGCTCAAAATCATCAACTCTACCGCCAGCAAAACCAACGGTTTTAAAGCCCATCGATTCTAAAGCAACATTACCACTTAAAACCATTAGATCTGCCCAAGAAAGCTTATTGCCGTATTTCTTTTTAACTGACCATAATAATCTTCTTGCCTTGTCTAAATTAGCATTATCTGGCCAACTATTAAGAGGCTCGAATCTTTGTTGTCCTCCTCCTGCACCGCCTCTTCCATCTTCCGATCTATATGTTCCGGCACTATGCCAAGCCATTCTAATAAAGAACGGGCCGTAATTACCATAATCTGCAGGCCACCATTCTTGCGAAGTAGTTATAATCTTTTTTATTTCCGCTTTCAACAGATTAATATCAATTTTAGCAAATTCTTTAGCATAATTATAATTATCTTCGTAAGGGCTCGATTCTTTAGCTTGTTGACGAAGCGGAGATAAGTTTACTTTATTTGGCCACCAAAATTCATTTGGCTTAGCTTCAAAATTAGCATGATTTAATGCATTATTATTTTGAGCAGAACAGCCTGTAATGGCAACGGAAGCAATGGCAAAAAGTTTATTGGCAAAAAGTTTATTGGCAAAAAGTTTATTGATTTTCATTTTAATTAAAATTATTGTTTGATTTTAGAAAAATTACCTAAGAAAATTTCTCAACAGTAAATAATTGGTTAGTGGATGTCAATAATTTTAACAAGATTTTTTAAATAAATAAGCTAATTAATAAAATGTGTTGTTTTAAAGCAATTTTCAATGAATTGATTTGTTTTAGGATTGTATTTTAATTTTTTCTTGTTATTATTTCAACCTTTTCGATTATTAAATATAATTTTATTATGAGCTTTGTAATTTACATAGACGAATCTGGCGATGAAGGATTTTCACCAAAAAGCTCAAAATTGTTTTCCATGTCTTGCATTATTATTAAAAAAGAAAATGATTTATCGCTTGTTAAACATAGAGATAATATATGCAATAAAATTTCTTTTAGTAAAAATAAGCCCTTAAAAACTATTCATTTTGCCGACTTAAGAAACCACGAACAAAGGAAATATGTTTGCAACTATTTATCAAAGGAGAAGGTTCCAATGAGAGCAATTAATATAATAATAACAAATCCTCAATTCCCGAAAAAACTTTAAACAGTTATAAGCAAGATAGAAATCGATTTTATTGGTATACGGCTAGATTTTTATTTGAAAGAATATCTTGGTTTCTTAAAGACTTCCCCAATAAGATGGAATATCCATATATTGTTTTTTCCAATAGAAAGCAATCAAAAGTAAAAGATTTTATCACTTATTTAAATAAATTAAAAGCAGAAACAAAAAATGAAATACATTGGGATTCTTTTTCTATAGATGAAAAGCATATAAAATCTATGCCTCATGAAAAAAGGGCTGGACTTCAAATTGCCGATATATTTGCCACTGCTTTTAGAAAATATATGTTTGAATGTAACAGTTTTAAAGACGTTGAAAGCTCTTATGCAAAAATTCTAAAACCCTTTATTTACAATTCTAAGGAAAATTATAAATCTTATGAATTAAAAATACTTGGAAAATATGATGATTGCAATACAGAGACTATAGAATGCTTAAAAAGTAGTTATAAATTCGACTAGTCTTCGGAGCGAGTTTGCTACAAAGATATTTGTAGCCTGCATCCCTACGGACGCCACGCCCTACGGACGCCACGCTTTTAGTCCGACACTTACTAGTCTTGATTAATCTATACTAATATTATATAAACATGTCAAGCATTATTTGTAAATCCGATTAAAATGCATCAAAAACAAACACATCATTCCTGCGCTTTAAGTGCTTTAGATTTTTTAAATAAATAAGCTAATTAATAAAATGTGTTGTTTTAAAACAATTTTTACTTATCTTAAATATAAGAATTAATTAGTGACAATTAGTTGCCAAGCAGAATTATTAAGTTTTGTATTTTTAGCAAAAACCCAATTATCAATCAAATTAATTATTTGACTTTCTGCACTATCAATAACTTTGTTATTTTCGTCCATAATAAAGTTAATTTGTCGACTAGCGAATTTTATCGCAACCGAAAGATCGTCATCTTTTTTGCTAACCTTAATAATATCGGGTCTAGACAACTTTAAAGAGGATTTTCTCTATTCACCAAAAGATTTTTCTTCTTGCTTTATGTGGGCAAGAAAAATCTTTTGTCGAATTTTGTCATAAATTTTATTGATTGTGTTTCTGCTAATTTTTGTATAAATTGAAGTTTTATTAGCCGTTTCATCAAAACAAAAATATTTCAAAATCTCTCGAAATTTTTTCTCAGACAATTTGCTTTTTAGCAAATTGCAACTC
>CAMDGT010000054.1 GCA_945898025.1 Rickettsia typhi
CATTTGGCTATCTCAGAAGCCCTTTCAATAAAAATAAATAAATTATCAACCATAAATCAAAATCAATGAAAATAAATTTAAGAATCAAAAATATTGCCAACATTATTGAAGATATAAAGCATAAATCTTTGCCAAAAACACTTGGAGCCCTAGATCTAGTCCTACTGGGAATTGGCTGCACCATTGGCACTGGCATCTTTGTAATCACGGGAACTGCGGCCGCAAATTATGCTGGCCCCGCCATCTCAATCTCTTATCTTTTAGCTGGTTTAGTTTGTGTTTTTGCTGGGCTTGCCTACACAGAATTGGCAGCAATGATGCCCGTCGCAGGTAGTGCATACACTTATACCTATACAGTAATGGGTGAATTTATCGCTTGGATAGTCGCCTGCGGACTACTGCTTGAATATATGGTTGGAGCATCAACCGTTTCTGCGGGCTGGTCTGGCTATTTCGTGGGAATCCTCAAACAAAGCGGGATTAATTTACCAGAATATCTTGTTAAAGTTCCTTCTGAAGGAGGTTTAATTAACCTTCCTGCTAGTTTAATTGCATTATCGGTTGGCTTAATTGTAATTAGAGGAACTAAAGAAAGTGCGATGATAAATCGAATTTTAGTTGCAATCAAGCTCATCATAATTTTTTCATTTCTTTATGTTGCAACCCCCTTTATTAAAAGCGAAAATTATACTGATTTTGCACCATTTGGCATTAAAGGCATAATAACAGGCGCTGCCGCAATATTTTATGCTTATCTTGGCTTTGATGCAGTTGCAACCGCAGCAGAAGAAACTAAAAACCCTAATCGCAATTTGCCAATTGGGATAATTGGATCTCTTTTAATTTGTACATTGCTTTATATTCTTGTCTCTCTAACTCTTACGGGAATTGTCAGCTATAAAGAGCTTGGCAATGCAGAGCCAATGGCCTATGCATTAAGAGCCAACGGTAGTAATATCGGTTCGGCATTGATTGGGACTGGAGCAATGTTTGGAATGGTGGCAGTTTTGCTAGTGTTAATGTATGGACAATCAAGAATATTCTTCGTGATGTCAAGAGATGGTCTTTTACCACCAATTTTTAGCAAACTTCATAAAAAATTTAATACCCCCTATTTCAGCTGTTTATTTGTAACAATTTCAGTAGCAGTTATTGCGGGATTAACTCCCATAAGAATTCTTGGCGATATGGCAAGCCTTGGCTCATTATTTGCCTTTGCAATTTCCGCTTTAATAGTAATGATTCTCAAAGTTAAAAAACCAGAATTAGAAAGGCCCTTTAAATGCCCAGCACCTTTTATTGTAAGCAGTTTAGCATTGATAGGTTGCACTTATCTAATGTTTACTTTAATTAACAATAACATTAAAATATTTGGCATTTGGTTAGCATTATCAACTATTTTTTATTTTAGTTATAGTTATCACAAAAGCCCATTAAAAAAACAAAAATAATTATGTCAAAAACAATCAATATAGAACAAATAATTAAGTTAATACCGCATCGCTACCCCATTTTATTGGTTGATAAAATAATTTATCTTGAGCCAAATAAAAAAATAATTGCAATCAAAAATGTAACTTTCAATGAACCTCATTTTATGGGGCACTTTCCTGAAAAACCAATTATGCCGGGGGTTCTTATTATTGAGGCGATGGCACAAGCTTCTTCAGCAATGGTTTCACATTCTGGAAATTTTAATCCAGAAGAAAAATTGATTTATTTTATGTCGATTAGCGATGCAAAATTCAGAAAGCCAGTAATTCCGGGAGATGTCCTTGAGTTACATATTGACGTGGTTCAAAATCGTGGAGCGGTATGGAAAATGTCTGGAGTAGCCATGGTGGAAGGTAAGAAAGTAGCGGAAGCAAGTTTTTCAGCAATGATAGTCGATAAGTCAAAAACATTAGAACAAAATTAGTGAAATTAAAATGAAAAATATTCATCCAACTGCAATTATTGATTCGAAAGCAAATATCGCTGAAAATGTTTTAATTGGAGCATATTCAATCATTGGTGCCAATGTCACTATTGAAACTGGCACCATTGTTAAACCTCATGTTGTCATTGATGGCAGAACAATTATTGGCAAAAACAATATTATTTTTCCATTTGCATCAATTGGTTTAGAACCCCAAGACCTCAAATTCAAAGGAGAAGATTCCTCGTTAGTAATTGGCGATAATAATCAAATTCGTGAACATTGTACCATTCATCGTGGCACTAAAGACGGAGCAATGACTACTAAAATTGGCAATAATTGCTTGTTTATGGTAGGTTCTCATATAGCTCACGATTGTATAATAGGCAATGAAGTAATATTAGCAAATAATGCAACACTTGCTGGCCATGTTGAAGTTGATGATCAGGCAATTATTGGTGGGCTTTCCGCCGTCAAACAATTTGTTAGAATTGGCAAGGGTGCAATGGTGGGGGGCATGTCAGGAGTTGAAAGCGATGTTATTCCTTTTGGAACAGTATTCGGAGAAAGAGCTTCGCTTAATGGCTTAAATATTATTGGAATGAAAAGAAAATCAATTTCTAGAGAAGAAATCCACCAAGCTAGACATTTTTTTGAAGAATTATTTCATAATGATAAAGAAAATTTTCTTGCTAAAATTGAGCTAGCAAACAATAATTGCAACGGTTATGTTGTTAAAGAAATTATTAACTTCATAAAATCACAACAAAGCTCATTAGCTTTCTGTAAGCCAAAAAAATAACTATATTCTAAATCTACGGATCCAACTATTTACCAAAAATAATTCATGCGACATATTTGCTTAGACATTGAAACAACTGGGCTTGACCCAAAATCAGGGCATCGAACCATTGAAATCGCATGTATTGAAATGATCAATTTAGTCAAAACCGATAAATTCTTTCAATGCTATATTAATCCAAAAAGAGATGTCCCCTTAGAAGCATTCAAGATTCACAATATCTCCACTGAATTCTTACAAGACAAACCATATTTTGAAAATATTGTTACAGAATTTCTAGATTTTATCGGCGATTCAACTTTAGTAATTCATAATGCTCCATTTGATACTAAATTTCTAAATTTTGAATTAGAGGCAAATGGCTTTAGAAATCTAGCAGAGAAAAATAAAATTGTCGATACTCTAGTTATGGCAAGAACTAAATTTCCTGGTGGGCAAAATTCCCTCGATGCCTTATGCAGAAGGTTCAACATTGATAACAGTAAAAGAACTTACCACGGAGCATTGGTTGACACTGACCTGCTTTGCCAAATATTTGTAGAATTAATGGGCGGAGCACAAACGGAATTAATGAATAGCGATGAAGAAGCTAGAACATTCAATAATTCAATGAATAAATCAAAATTCACCACCCAAATTGATAGCGAAAACTCCCCCTATAAAAACCTACCAATTCGAGATTTCTCACCCGATAATCAACAATTAGAAGAGCATTATCAATTTATTAAAAAGAATCTTAAGAAGAATTTTTGGAATTATGAATAAAAAAATTATTGCTTTTCAGGGAGCTCTCGGTGCAAATTCTCATCTTGCATGCAAAACTTTTTATAAACAATTAGAGCCATGCTCTTTTTCAACATTTTACGATGTTTTTCAGGCCGTACTTAATGGCGATGCTGATTATGGCATAATTCCCCTTGAAAATTCATATGCAGGAAGAGTCTCAGAGATACACAACCTTCTGCAAGAAAATAACGTTTCAATTGTGGCAGAACATTTCTTTGCCGTTAACCACTATTTAGCCGGCATTGAAGATTCTAAAATAACAGATGGCAAAGAAGTTTATTCGCATCCGCAAGCACTAATGCAATGTCAAAAAAATATTCGCCAATTAAATTTGAAACCAGTAGAATTTTCTAATACTGCCGAGGCAGGAAAATTTATTTCTCTACAAAAAGATAAAGCTAAATTTGCAATTTGTTCAGAAGAAGCTTGCAAAATCTACAACCTAAAAATATTAGAAAAAAATTTTCAAGATTCTAACAATGAAAATATTACCATTTTTATTGTAATATCTAAGCAACCAGCCGAGTTAGAAATTGGCTCAAGAAAAATCATAACCTCAATGATATTTACCATCCGCAACATACCGGGTGCTCTATATAAAGCATTGGGAGGCTTTGCAACCAATGGAATTAGTATGATAAAATTAGAAAGCTATATTCCGGGAGGTTCTTCCATTGAAGCAAAATTTTTTATTGCAATTGATGGTCATCCAACCGAAAAAAGAGTCGCTCTTGCCCTTGAAGAGTTAGGCTTCTTCTCAAAAAATGTAAAATTACTTGGAGTTTATTATGCAGATAAATCAAGATTATAAATTGGTAGATTAATAATGAGAATTATTGCAGGCAAATTTAAGGGTAAAAAACTATTAACCGAATCAAAAAAAAACCTCCTCAGACCAACTACCGATAAAAACCGTCAAGCAATTTTTAATGTTATTACTTCATTAAACTTCTTTAATAATCACGATTTTTTAATTGAAAATAGCAAAATTTTAGATCTATGTTGTGGTAGTGGAGCATTAGCAATTGAGGCAATCTCAAGAGGTGCAAAATCTGCCACCTTAGTTGATAGCAATTATAATAATCTAAATTTAGCAAAAAATAACTCTCATCACTTACAAATTAGCGAAAAATTTGCATTTATTAGTAATTATGTAGAAAAACTGCCCTATAATCAAAATTATTTTGACTTAATATTTCTTGACCCACCTTACAAGAGCGATTATCTGTGTTTAGTAAAAAATTTAATTACTAATAATTGGTGGCAAAAAAAGTCGATATTAATAATTGAACTTAATTTCAAAAATAATAATTTAATCGATGAAGAATCAATAAAAATGATAAGCGGAACCAGAGGAATAAAGCAGAATTTTCAAAAAATTATTACCGAATTATCAAACCACCTCAATAAAATTCTAGCCCCAGAACTTAATAATCTTGAATTAAATCTCAGTGTAATAGATTGCAAGAAATATGGAGCAACCTTATTTTTGCTGTTAAAATTAAGTTAAATCAATCACAAATTTTTTAGGGTCTTGACTAGTTAAGTAAATCTTAACTATTATTTTGACCTTATGAATAAAGGAAAAAACAAATATTAGAATCGTTTCCGAATTTCCGAGAAGAAGTTTAGGGAAATTATCAAGTATTTTAACTACGATGAAACGGCTAATAAAACAGCAATTTATATAATTTCCAATCTATAATGCATTATAATTGACTTCTAAAATTCTTCCATAAAATTACTGTTTTATCAACCTAAAACAGTAAAAGATTATGAGAACAATAATAAATCAAGCATTAACACAAAAAGCTCAAGATTTACTTATGAAGTTAAATTCAGAAGGTGTTTTTGCTATAACAGACTAAAGGCAATTATCGCCTCTTTTAATCATCCAATTAAAATGGTAGCAGATATATGATATTGATTCAAGCACTATCACCAGATGGGCAAACAAACTAAAGAGAAATGACATTAAAGGCTTGCTATGAGAAAGGAATACGGACTCCAGTTAAAGTAATATTAAGATTTAAGAATTTCTATCTTTATTCATCAATTAATTCTGCTTCCTCCATATTGTAAAGAACTTAATCCTGTTGCAAGATTATGGAAATATATCAAAAAGATATAGTGATCAGAAATAAAATATTTGAAACTTTGTTAGAATTGGAATTGGCTGTTTGTGATTTTATCAGCAATTTATCGGTTGATATCATCAAAAGTGTTTGCGGATATAATTATAATGCATTATAGATTGGAAATATTATAATAAATTGCTCAAAAATTGGATGCCTTATTGTGCTTTATACTTCATCAAAAATTTTTTTCTTTTCATTAGGTGCATTATTCTGCATTCCATTGTTTTCATTTTATCTATTGCAATTAAATATTAGTATTTTATTAGTAATTAAATTAATGTTAACAACAATGCTATTTAATTATATATATGGAACAATCAAGAAAAAACATAACTTTCTCTGATTTACAAGGGCTTGAAAAATTAACTGATGGAACTTATAAAGTTCGAGATAAATTATATGGCCCTTGCATGGATAACTGGGTGGGAGAAGTCATTAAAATAGATGATAAAATATTTCCAAATGGCACGGGATGTTTTTATGATGAAAATGATAAAGAGATGAAAAAAGAAATAAAAAAAGAAATGCAAAGTGTCAAAGGCGATATTAATTTTTATACAGGAGAATGCAAAAATGGCGAGAAAGAAGGTTATGGAGCAATTATCTATGAAGACGGTAGTTTTTATGAAGGAGAATGGAAATATAGCATGCGAAACGGTAAGGGAACATGCCGCTGTGCAGACGGTGATATTTATGAAGGAGAATGGAAATATGGCATACAACACGGTAAGGGAAAAATGTTCTTTGCAAACGGTGATATTTATGAAGGAGAATGGAGAGGTGGCAAGAAAGAAGGTTGGGGGAAATTCACCTCTAAAAACGGCATTGTTTATACAGGACAATTGAAAGATGGCAAGCCATACGGTCAGGGAACAATGAACTATCTAAACGGTGATATTATTTATGATGGAGAATGGGAAAATGGCAAGAAACACGGTAAGGGAACATTCATCTTTAAAAACGATGTTTTTTATGAGGGAACATTTGAAAATGGTTTCGCAATAGATTTTTCGAAAATTATAATAACAGATTCAAATAATAAACCTCATACTATAACGAAAAAAGATCAATCATATTTCTATAAAGTAGGAGAGGTGGAAACAGAAATTGATATAGAAAATGAAAAAAGATTAGAATCAGTTTTACTCCAATTTGGAAATACACAGTCAAATCAGGAAGGTGCCTTGGAAATGGCAGATCATGAAAAGCTAGATGAATTTATAAAAAGTGAAATTGCTAGCTCATATAATGAAGCAAAATTTTATGTTATCGAAATTCCTGGGCATGCTTTCACAATGCTTTTTGAGGAAGGAAAAGCTTATTGTATTGATGATGGGTCGATTAAGAAATCAAAAAAATGGTACAATGTTATTAAAAACAATAATGTTGAATATGTAAAGTTATCACATGAACCTAATCTTAAATTCCAGTTAAAAGATGGGTCATCAGCCAATATTCCAATTAAAACGAATACTGATCAATTTTGCTGCAGACATGACGCTAATGTCATTTTCGCAAAACTAACAGAATTGAAAAATAAGCTAAAAGAAAAAGAATCGAGAAATGATCTAAAAGAAGATGAAAGTTTATATAATGAATTGTTTAAATATTTGCAAGAGGTATCAAAAGAAAATAAAAGTTCATATGATAGATTGTATGAATTTTTTACAGGGGTATCAGGTGAAGAGCCTGAACTATTCATGAGGATTAATAGTCGTGACGATTCCTCAAAGAGTAATTTGTCAACAATGATAGGGCCAATTAGTAGCGATACATACATTGATGCAACTCAAGACGAATCAAAATCAAAAGAAACACCTGAAAATCAAGTGCAATTGGAGCAAAATCCATTAAGAAGTTGTTTTGTGTCCCTTAGGGATTACCTAACATCATTTTGTTGCGGGGGTACTACTACTCGTTTGTAAAGAGCTTGCTTTAAAACAAAAGTATTC
>CAMDGT010000055.1 GCA_945898025.1 Rickettsia typhi
ATTTTTTAAGTGAGTTGCAATTTGCTAAAAAGCAAATTGTTTGAGAAAAAATTTCGAGAGATTTTGAAGTATTTTTGTTTTGATGAAACTGCTAATAAAACTTCAATTTATACAAAAATTAGCAGAAACACAATCAATAAAATTTATGACAAAATTCGACAAAAAATTTTTCTTGCCCACATAAGGCAAGAAGAAAAATCTTTTGACTCCAGTTTTTGGCGTCTTAAAAAGAGATGGTAGGGTTTTCGTTGAAATTGTCAAAAATTGCACCAGAGAACAATTGATGCCAATTATTCAGGATAAAATTCTTGAAGGATCAACAATTAATACTGATGGGTGGAAGGCTTACGATGGCTTAATTTTAAATGGTTACACTCATCATCGAGTTTTTTATTCTACAATGAATTTGCTCGAGGAAAAAATCATGTTATAGTATAAAGTCTTTCTGGAGCAACTGCAAAAGAAGATTGGCAAAATTTAATGAATTAACGAATGAAAAATTTATTTTGCACTTAAAAGAAAGTGAATTTAAATTTAACCATCGAAAACAAGATTTGTATAAAGTTTTGTTAAAAAAAATTAGAGAAAATCCTCTTTAAAGTTTTCTAGACCCAAACTTAATAGAGGCTTATTTACAGCAAAGAGGTTATTTTTATCAACTGATTATAGCCGATAATAATTGGCAGTTTTTTAAGAAAATAATTGTTAGTTCGGCAATTAAAAAATTCACTCATAAAATCATCACTTGTAAGCATTTTTTCAGGAATTGTTTTTGAAATTTTATCAATATTATCGCAATATAAAATTGGCTGACAACCAGCATTAACCGCGCACTCAATATCGGCGATAGTATCGCCAATAAACCAGATTATATCTTGCTTTGGATCGAGATCGCAACCAAGAAGAGCCAATTCGGCAGGATGCTTGCTAGGCTTGTCTGCAATTGCATCGCATGCACCAATTATTGCAAAAAACAAATGATCTAATTGCATATTTTTAACTTCCTTTCTCAAGCTGTTGCCCATTTTATTGCTAACCACAAATTGTAGTATATTTTTAGTGGCAAGCACTTCTATAAACTCTTTTGCATTCGGCAACAATAACATTTTCTGCAAATGATTTGCACGATAACACTCGGTATAAATCTCTCCTGCCTCCTCCCAATCTTTACCAAAAATTACAGGAAATGATTCTCGCATTGATTTGTGAACCTCATTCCTAACCTTTTCAAGCCCCCAAGGCTCGCGATTCATCTTCACCATTGTGTTGTCAATTGCCATTTGAATTAATGGCCAACTATCCACCAAAGTGTTGTCCCAATCGAACATAACTCCTTTAGGGGCTTTTAACAAGAAAACTGAATCAATATTAGATTGAAACTTTTGTAAATTTTGTGGCATTGAAGACTCTTAAGAATTGATAAAATCTTGGTAATATTGCCTTAATCTTTTAGCAATATCGCCGACCTGACCATTAAAAATTTGATAATCGTTATTCCGATAATTAACTTTTACAACTGGCCTTATTATTAAGCTTGAACTGGTAAGAAAAATTTCTTTTGCCTGCAATAGATCTTTTATTTTGAATAATCGCTCTTGAACCTTGATATTATTAATTTTAGCAAGCTCGATCATGCGATTTCGTGTAATGCCACATAAAACCAGATTATCCGCTTGACGAGTAATCAAATTATGATCATTATCAACCATAAAAACATTGGCATAACTTGCTTCCGTTATATCTAACCCCTCTCTAAACATTATTGCATCGTCAAAACCCATATCTTTAGCTTTTTGATTAACAAGACTAGAGGCAATTAAACTAGTGGTTTTTAGATTACAGCGATGCCAGCGAAGATCAGGCTCGATAATTGCAGTATAGCCATTATTAAATTCTGTTTCATTGGTTTTTTTTAAAGGACTAACAGTCGCAACTATTGTTGGTTGAATATCTTTAGGAATAGAAGGAAATCTTGCGGTGCAACCTCTTGTTATTTGCAAATAAATTATCCCTTCTTTGAGATCGTTATATTTGAATAATTTTACAGCAACATCAATTAAAAATTCCTTACTAAAATTATTAATAATTTTTAGCCCCGACAAACTACGATCTAACCTTGATAAATGAGCATCAGCATCTATTAATTTATTATTCTTAAATAAAATAACTTCATAAACACCATCAGCAAACTGAAAACCTCTATCTTCAATATGTACCATGCAATTTTGATGAGGTAAAAATTCATTATTTACAAAGCTAATTCTAGAGACTTTAGGGATATTGCTTAACATGATTATCTTTTAATTAGATTTTTAATAGCCAAAGATTTATAAAAGATCGGATTATTATTAATTCTGAAATTATCCTCAATTCTTATTAATTCATTATATTTTGCAATTCTATCCGACCTGCAAAGAGAGCCGGTTTTAATTTGCCCAGCATCAGTTGCGACCGCAATATGAGAAATCGTTGAATCTTCGGTTTCGCCAGAACGATGAGATATAATATTATTATATCCACTTTTTCTTGCCATTGCGATTGCTTGAATTGTTTCGGTTAATGTGCCGATTTGATTAAATTTTATTAAAACAGCATTAGCTAGACCATCTTCAATGCCCTTTTTTAATATTTCTGGGTTAGTTACAAAAAGATCATCTCCAACTAACTGAATTTTATTACCCAATCTTTCTGTAAGCATTTTCCAGCCTTTATAATCATTCTCCGCACAACCATCTTCAATTGAAAATATTGGATATTGCCTCACTAAATCTTCATAATAATTTATTAATTCTTCGCTATTGAGAACCTTGCCCTCTCCAAGCAAGTTATATTTTCCATCTTCATAAAATTCCGTTGAAGCACAATCAAGAGCAAGTAAAATTTGTGAGCCTAATTTATAACCAGCTTTTTCGATAGCATTAGCAATAAAATCAAGGGCGAGTTTGGTTGAATCAAGGTTAGGAGCAAAACCGCCTTCATCTCCAACATTAGTATTATGGCCAGCTTTTTTTAACAATGATTTTAGATGATGAAAAATTTCTGCCCCAATTCTAATGGCATCAGCCATTGAATCTGCGATTACAGGCATAATCATAAATTCCTGAATATCAATTTTATTGTCGGCATGCTTACCGCCATTAATTATATTCATCATCGGCACAGGCATACTCATCGCTTTATTGCCTATTAAATTTTGATATTTGTTAAATAAATAATCACACAGCATTACTTTTTGAGATACAGCACTAGCCTTCGCAACCGCAAGAGAGGTTGCTAATATTGCATTAGCTCCAATTTTTGATTTATTTTTAGTTGCATCAATTTCGTTCATCAGATTATCGATTTGCTCTTGATCGCACGATTCAAAACCAGCTATTACAGGAAAAATGATTTTTTTAACATTCTCAACCGCATTTAAAACACCTTTGCCAAGATATCTAGTGGAGAGAACGTCTCTTAATTCAAAAGCCTCCAAACTACCAGTAGAAGCTCCAGAAGGAGCTATTGCACTGCCAATAGAGCCATCTTCAAGGGTTGCCATTACTTCAATTGTAGGAAAACCACGAGAATCCAATAATTCTATAGCATTAATATTGACAATTTTAGACATTTTTTATAATTGCAATTTTTAATTAAAACAAACTAACTTTAAGCATTCAATATTAATTTGTTTTTATAAAAATCAAGAGCTAATTAAAATTTAGTAATACCTTCTTTTGTCTTTAATATTTAAAATTAATTCATGATTATCAATTGCTGATTTTAATCTATCTCCTAACTGATTTAAATTTTTAGTTTTCAAACCAACTCTTCTGCCAAATGAATTATTCCATTTATCCATATTTTTTTCCTGCAAAGATTGATTGTAAAAAATATCATCATAAAACTCTTTAGCATCACCTAATATTTTTGAAGCAAATACTCCGTATTTCTGCGCAAATGCACCACTAACAAAAGAATGTCTAAAGGCATCGATTTGATTATTATGGGCAAAGCCAGCACTTAAATCAATAAGGCCTTTTTTATTTCTTGGCAGAGAGATATTTGTAATTCTTTCATACTGATGATAAGCTTCGGAATTAAAAGGAATGTAACTTTCAACAACATCAATATTTGAACCGACCACAGTTTCTTGACTGTTATTTTTATATAAAAACAAAAAAATTAAAGAAGCGCCAAGCAACAGAAAAAATAAAATAAATAAATTTTTTATAAAACCTATAAAAAATAAGAAAGAAGATTTTACTTGAGATGATTTTATTTTTTTAGATGGCACAATTATAAATATTTAAACTTAATTAACTGCTTAAAAACATTGTTATTAAGATCTGACTTCTAAAAATTTAATTAAAGCGATATTTTTGATAAGAAGATTTATCCATATCAATGATGTCAACACTAATATCGCAACGAGATTTGTTTTTTATTTTATTATTTTTAATTAAATCTTTAAAGAAATCTTGCAATATAGAAGAAAGATCAATCGCTAGCTTATTTTTTATCTCCTGCATTCTTCCTTGCATAATCTTAACTGTAAGATGAATAAAATCCGCTTTATCTTGATTTAAATAACCAACTAGATATTGATCGAAGATGCTAAATCTTATTTTGCACTGATCGGCATCAAAGCCACCCTCTTTTTGATTGGCAAATATTTCGATAATAGTAGAAGCTAGCGACTCTTTCAAGTTGCTCTCTATTTCAAGAGAGTGCTCTATTGTTATATGAGGCATTTAGAAGTAAAATGAAATAATGGTGATATATTTCGTTAATTGTATTTGATTGCTTTTTGTGATAAAAGTAAAGACGATAGCCAAGCATATTGATTTTAGAAATTTACCCGAAGGCAATTTCATTGTTTTTTAAGGAGGTAATCCAGCCGCAGGTTCCCCTACGGCTACCTTGTTACGACTTAACCCCAGTCACCCCTCCTACCGTGTAGAGCTACCTCCTTGCGGTTAGCTCACCCTATTCGGGTAGAAACAGCTTCCATGGCTTGACGGGCAGTGTGTACAAGACCCGAGAACGTATTCACCGCGGCATGCTGATCCGCGATTACTAGCAATTCCAACTTCATGAGGGCGAGTTGCAGCCCTCAATCTGAACTGAGATGGCTTTTGAGGATTTGCTCCAGATTGCTCTATTGCTTCCTGCTGTAACCACCATTGTAGCATGTGTGTAGCCCAACCCATAAGGGCCATGATGACTTGACATCATCCTCACCTTCCTCCAACTTGTCGCTGGCAGTTTCCTTATAGTTCCCAGCATAACCTGATGGCAAATAAGGATGAGGGTTGCGCTCGTTTAAGGACTTAACCTAACATCTCACGACACGAGCTGACGACAGCCATGCAGCACCTGTCTTCAATCCGGCCGAACCGAGAGCTAATTTCTTAGCCTGCTATTGAGATTCAAGGGTTGGTAAGGTTTTTCGCGTAGCATCGAATTAAACCACATGCTCCACTGCTTGTGCGGGTCCCCGTCAATTCCTTTGAGTTTTAGTCTTGCGACCGTACTCCCCAGGCGGAGTGCTTAACGCGTTAGCTTCGCCACTGAAGTCCAAGACCCCAACAACTAGCACTCATCGTTTACTGCGTGGACTACCAGGGTATCTAATCCTGTTTGCTCCCCACGCTTTCGTACCTCAGCGTCAATAATGGCCTAGGTAGTCGCTTTCGCCACCGGTATTCCTCCTAATATCTACGGATTTCACCCCTACACTAGGAATTCTACTACCCTCGACCATATTCAAGCCAAGCAGTTTCGATTGCAGTTCCCAAGTTAAGCCTGGGGATTTCACAATCGACTTACAAAGCCGCCTACGTACGCTTTACGCCCAGTGATTCCGAACAACGCTAGCACCCTTCGTATTACCGCGGCTGCTGGCACGAAGTTAGCCGGTGCTTTTTCTGTGGGTACCGTCATTATCTTCCCCACTAAAAGAGCTTTACAATCCTAAGACCTTCATCACTCACGCGGTATTGCTGGATCAGGCTTTCGCCCATTGTCCAATATTCCCCACTGCTGCCTCCCGTAGGAGTCTGGACCGTGTCTCAGTTCCAGTGTGGCTGATCATCCTCTCAGACCAGCTACGGATCATCGCCTTGGTAGGCCATTACCCTACCAACTAGCTAATCCGACAGAGGCTCATCTAACAGCGAAAAACTTTCCCGACGAATCGGTAATATACGGTATTAGCATTGGTTTCCCAAAGTTATTCCGTACTGCTAGGTAGATTCCTCTGCATTACTCACCCGTTTGCCACTAACTTAGGAGTTGCCCCCTAAATTCGTTCGACTTGCATGTGTTAAGCATACCGCCAGCGTTCGTTCTGAGCCAGGATCAAACTCTCAAATTGAGAATTTGCTATACTAGCTCTTTTGAATCAAAAATTGAACAAAAGAGATAGCCAATTACTTGGTCTATCGTCTTTACTTTTGTCACAAATACACTAAAGCTTTTATCTATAAATTTAACTTATGAAAGTTAAAATTAGATAAATCAAATACAATTATTAACGATTTAAAACATCACAGATAATTTTTGTTGAAGAAAAGACTTTTTTAAAATTTTTCAATTAACAACAAATTTGTTATCGGCTAAGGCTGGATAATTTACACATTACTTTTTTTATTGTCAACAAGTAATTTCATTTTTTAAAAAAAAAATTTTTAAATTAAAATATGTAGTATCGAGCTACTAATTAACAAGGCTTCCCTCGATGAAGAAGAATTAATTAAATTCTTAAAATTAAACTCTAATTGATTTATTTTTTGCATTTTATCTATTAAAAACTCAAAAGATGTTGATTTTAAATCATTAACAAAAATATCGGCCTCTTTAAAGAATATATTGTATTTTTTTACTAACACCTCTGGAGACTGATTTCTGTAAATGTTATCGCTTTTTGCTAGATATAATTTTTGTAAATAACCAGATAAAAATCTAATTATTTCCATTGATTGATATTCGTTTTTTAACAAATTCTCAAGCCTTGAAATTGTTAGCTCTAGCCTTCTATTAACAAAATTTGTTGCAAAATCAATTAACGAAAAAGAAAAATCATAATCTATAATTTTTTTAACATTTTCTAAGGTTAAGTGGCGGTCTTTTTCTAGGTAGCAATCGATTTTATCAACTTCAGTGGTAATAATTTCAAGGTTTTTAGAGGTTGCATTAAAAATATATTCAACAACTTGATTATCGCAATTAATTCTCTTATTTTTTAGGGATTGATTAATGTGCTTTTTAATTAAATAATCAGATTCTTGATAACAGGGAATGGCTACAAAGCTTTTGCTATCCTCAATTGCCCTTAATAAAGAACTTGATTTATCAAGGTTGCCTCCATTTATTAATAAAAAATTATCACTTTTATCTAATAAATTTTCGTCCTTCGCTAGGCTCTCTATTGGCTTGGAGCATGATTTTTCAACTGCCTTGGAGGATGATTTTTCAATATCTCGAATTAAGATCAACTTTCTACCGCCAAGCATTGCAAGAGAGAAGAATTCATCAAAAATAATTTGCCCGTCCTCCTCTTTAATTCTTTGACTCGTTAGATCTGCTACCAAAAAATCGTCATTTA
>CAMDGT010000056.1 GCA_945898025.1 Rickettsia typhi
CCAACAGAAGAAGTAAAAGTTGCTTATCAAATATTGAAATCCCTTAATTTGAGGCATTATGGAGTTAGTATAATTTCTTGTCCGTCTTGTGCTAGACAAGCATTTGATGTTATAAAAATCGTTGAAGAGGTTGAAAAAAGAGTTGCTCACATAAAAAAACCGATTACAGTCTCGATATTAGGCTGTGTAGTTAACGGATTGGGTGAGGCACTGCACACAGAAATAGGTATTACTGGCGGTGGTAATAATCGCCATAATGTTTATATTAACGGTGCTCCTAACCACAAAGTTGATGGCGATAAATTAATTGACCATATCGTTGATTTAATTGAAAAAAAGTCGCAATTATAAATTAATTATATTCTAGTTTGAATATACAAAGCATTGAAAAGTAAAAATGAAATTAAATTGGCTATCTAAAATCAATGCCTCAGAAATATATTTTGCCTCTGATCATGCTGGATTCTTATTAAAAGATTTTTTAATTAAAGAGTTTGAAAAAGCTAAAATAAATTCGAAGAATGGTGAAAAAATAAGAATTATTGATCTTGGTTGTGATGATGAAAAAATTTCTGTTGATTATCCTGATTATGCTAAGAAACTGGCATCTAAAATGCCAAAATTTAATAATCAAAATCAAGCAATTGATGTAGTTGATAATTTCGGCATTTTAATTTGTGGAACAGGGGTTGGAATTAGTATTGGTGCTAATCGCTACCATCATCTAAGATCAGCTCTTTGCAATAAAGTTGCGGTTGCAAAATTAGCTAGGCAACATAATAATGCCAATGTTTTATGTTTAGGAGCAAGAGTAATCAAGCCCAATAATGCTTTGGCAATCAGTAAAGCATTTTTAACTACTAAATTTCTCGGTTGTCGTCATGAATCTAGAATTGTCAAGCTCTCTTCATAGAGAAAAAAAATTAATTCGTAGTTTTGGTAGAATTAAAAATCGAAAATTTTCAGACCATAAAAATTTTCTATTTGAAAATTTAATGCCAAAATATGAACTGGATAGCTTTAAATCTTGCTATCATAAAGTTGAAGCAGGGCAATTTAAAGAAGTTGTGCTTGAGATTGGGAGTGGTTTTGGTGATTTTATTTTTAATAAATCAAGTGCTAATCGTGATAAATTATTTATTGGTTGCGAGCCTCATCTTAATGGGTTAGTTAATATTTTATCGATGTTAAAAAATTCTCCTCTCGATAATATTTGTTTATATCGTCAAGATGTAAGATTTTTAATTGAGAGTATGGCTGATGATTTTTTGAATCATATTTTTATCTTATTTCCCGATCCTTGGCCAAAATCTAAACATCGCAAAAGAAGGTTAATCAATAAAGAATTTCTTGATTTGATAGCTAAAAAAGTAAAAAAAGACGGTAAATTAACCATAGCAACAGATCATGATGATTACAAAACTGCGATTATATCGTCAATTAACCAGACTAATAGTTGGTGTTGGTTAGCTAAATCTTCAAAAGATTGGCAGGAATTTCCTGCAGATTGGATTGAAACAAAATATCAAAAGAAGGCAAAAATTGAAAGCAGAAATTCTGTTATATTTGAGTTAGTAAAAGCCTCTAAATAAGCTAGTTTATAATATTAAATGCTGAATTGATGTCGCTAATTATTTGCTCTTTTAGTTGTTTAATATTATGAAATTTTTTTTCTTCTCTAATAAATTTTTTAAGAAAGACGGTTGCTTTTTGTTGATAAACTTCTTGATTAAAATTTAAAATATGAGTTTCAAAAATTGGTGAATTAGTATTGTCGATAGTTGGTCTAATACCAAAGTTTGTGATTGATTTTAGTAATTTTGTTTGATTGCCAATTTTTATTAAAGATTCATAAACTCCAAATTTTGGTTTAATGATATGATGGGTGGGCTTGATATTACAAGTTGGAAAACCTATGTCTCGAGCAATTTTTTTGCCTTCGATAATAATTCCGCTAATTGAAAAGTAGCGATTTAATAATTGGTTAGATTGATAAATATTGCCATTTTTTATTTGTTGGCGAATAATTGTTGAAGAGCATTTTTGGTTATTAAATGATATTTCTTTTATTTGCTTAATGGTAAAATTAAATTTTTTAGATTCTTCTTCTAATAACAAAAAATTGCCAGTTCTATTTTTTCCGAAAATAAAATCATGACCAATAGTTAGATGCTTCATTTTAAAAGAGTCAAGTAAGATTTTTTGTAAAAAATCATTGGCAGAAAATTCTGATAAATTATGGTTAAAAGGCAGTATAGCAACATAATCTAATTTAAATTCTTTGAGAATTCTTAATTTTTCGCTTAAAGAAGTGATTCTAAAGTCATAATTTTGATCTGGTTTTAAGAATTTAATTGGGTGTGGTTCAAAAGTTATTAATAATGTTTTTAAGTTTTTATTTTTAGCAATCTCAAGATTCTCCCTTATTATCTCTTGATGACCAAGATGAACACCATCAAAATTTCCTATCATGATTGCAGAATTGCTTTTAATATTAATATTTGCAAGGCTGCGAATTATCTTCATTGATTAAATATTATTTAATTGTGGTTTTCGTTGATTATTTCTTTAAAACTTTCAGGATCCATATCTCTAAAATTTGTCAATATTGACTCTATTTCATTATGATTTATGCCTATTGATCTTAGTGCTACCTTGCTAAGCTGTAGGGCGGTTTCAACATTTTTTGATATTACTAAATTTGCCCCAATTTTTTTGAATCTATCTGCATTTTTTATATTTTCTGATTTTGTTACCACATTAACTTCTGGAAAATTTTGGCTAATAAAGCGGGTGATTTTCATGCAAGTTATTTCATCTTCCATTGCTATTATTATAGCTTCCGATCTCTCAATGCCAATATATTTTAATATGTCAAGATTCATTGCATCGCCATAAGATATATTGTATCCGTTAGTTTTTTCGATTCTGACTAAGTGGTGATTATTATCGATGATTATGTAATTTTTAGTTGATTTTTTTAAGATGTAGCTAATTATTCTTCCAACCTTTGTGAATCCAACAATTATAATGTGGTTAGATATTTCGTCTATTTCTCTTTTTATTTTATTGTCTTTTAAAACATCTTTAGTGTAAAGAGTAGTTTTTATTTTTCTGCCAATATTTGCTATTATTGGTGTTAGTGCCATTGTTAAGGTTACAATAGTGATTAAGAATTGACACACATCTTGTTCAATTAACTTTTTTTGAACTGCCATAACGAATACAACGAAAGCGAATTCTCCGCCTTGTGCGAGTAATAAACCGGCATGAATGGAGGGAGCTAGAGGAAATTTGAATAATTTACATAAACCTATGATTATCGATGCTTTAACGGTAATTAGAATTAAGGATAATAGAAGGATATATGGCAAGCTTTTTAGTAAAAGATCGAAATCAAAGGACATTCCTATTGACATAAAGAACAAACCCATCAACAAATGTTTTAGAGATATTATCTCCTCTTCAACGCGATAACGATATTCAGTTTCTGCGACCATTAATCCGGCAATAAATGCACCAAGAGCAAAAGACAAGCCCATTCTATTGCTAATTAGAGATGCTCCAAAAATTACAATTAGAGTAAAACTTAGAAATAAAACATCGCTTTTTAAATCGGCGATAATTCTGTATATCGGTCTAAGAAATAATCTTCCCGATATAAAGATTAATGTCATTGCCATTATTGCATTGACAGTTACTTCTCCAAGTGCTGGCATAATTGCTAGTTTTTTATTGGCAAGTAGCGGTAATAAAACTAAGATTGGAATAACTACTAAATCTTGCATCAATAAAATTGCGAAAGATAATCTTCCAACTCTGGTGTTTTCTTCTCCATTTTCTGCTATCACTTGCATAACTATTGCTGTTGACGATAATGCGAGCGCACCACCAATAATAATTGAGTTCTCAAGGTTAATTGCAAAAAATTTATGACAGATTGTAGCAATTGCCGTTGCGGTTGTAATTATTTGCAAACTACCAAAGCCAAGAACATAAGTTTTAATGGCAACTAGTTTTTCAAAAGTTAATTCTAATCCGATTGCAAATAGTAAGAATACGATTCCTAGTTCGGCTATTGATTTTGTTGTTTCGGTGCTTGTAAGTATGCCAAAGCCAAAAGGTCCAATCGCGGCTCCAGCAACAAGATAACCAAGGGCTGGGCTTAATTTTAATTGTTTAAAAACAATAACAACGGCAAAAGATGCAAGCAATAAAATAAAGATGTCGTAAAGATAACCGAAGCTATGCATATATTTATAATTAAAAATATTCTTTGTAATGATTTTAAACTCTAATGGCAAATAATTTTCTTGCAACTAAAAAAATATTAAATAATCTACGAGATTATAATTCAGTTTCAATTATACGCTATCATATTGTCGAATTTAAAAATTATTTACTTGGATAATGTCTAAAATTAACATAATTCTAAATGGCAAAAACTTCTCAACTAAAAAAGGTTGTAGTTTAAGTTTTTTAATTGAAGAGTTAAGGCTTGATATTAAAAAAATTGCCATTGAGAAAGATCTTCAAATTATACATCCCCAAGATTTTGAAAAAACAATTTTAGAAGAAGGTTCAAGCCTTGAAATTGTTCATTTCATTGGTGGTGGTTAAGAATAAATAAATAAATTAATAAAACAAAATGCTAGAACATAAAAATCAGCAACAAATTTATGCTACGACAATTCTGTCGGTTAGAAAAGATGGGAAGGTCGTTATTGCCGGAGATGGTCAGGTTTCTCTTGGTTCAACGATAATGAAATCTAATGCTAAAAAAATTCGTAAATTAGGAGATGGTACAATAATAGCTGGTTTTGCTGGCGCCACAGCTGATGCCTTCACTTTGTTTGAAAGATTAGAAGCTAAATTAGAGCAATACCCAAAGCAACTGCTTAGAGCCTGTGTTGAACTTGCCAAAGACTGGCGAACTGATAAATATCTCAGAAGATTAGAAGCGATGATGATAGTGGTTGATGCAAATATTTCTTTAATTTTAACTGGTAATGGCGATGTTTTGGAGCCAGAATATGGTCTTGCGGCAATTGGCTCGGGCGGTAATTTTGCTTTAGCTTCAGCAAAAGCCCTTATTGATATTGAAGGCATAAGTGCCGAAGATATAGCTAAAAAATCTATGAAAATTGCCGCCGAGTTGTGTGTTTACACTAACCATAATCTAACAATTGAGAGTCTTTAATGATATTTTATCGCTGTATAAATTTTACTTTAATCTTATTTATATCGTTTATTTTTCTGTTTAAAGCTAATGCAGGAACTGTAATATCAATAAAGGGAGAATATAAAACAATAACAAGTATAGTTTTTTCTGGTTTTAATAGCGATAATCCTATTTTAAATAGCGACGCCAAGAAAGTGGTTAATCAAATTAATTACAATCTTCAGACTACTGGATTATTTAAAGTTGCAATAAGGCAAAAACTTTCAAATTATAATAATATAAAATTCAACGATGACAATCAGTTAAATATATCCCCAGACTCGATTTCAGATGAAATTAACATGATGCCAATCAATATTGATGTAATGCCAAATTTTCAGCAATTGAAGAGATTGGGGGTTGATTCTTTGATAGTTGCGGAGCCGTCTTTTGATAATAAAGGTTTTTTACAAATTAGAATTAGAATGTGGGATACCCTTGATGAAAAGCAAGTGATGGGAAAGCTTTACTCTACTTATAGAGATAATTATAAAAAAATGGCAAATACAATTTCTAATGAAATTTTTAAATCCATAACGGGTGAAAAATCTGGTCATTTTAATTCAAAAATACTTTATGTATCAGAAACTGGTCCTGCAAATAAAAGGTCTAAAAAAATTAATGTTGTTGATTTTGATGGCTCTAATCGTACCATTCTAACTGATGGAAAGGACCTCGTTTTAACACCAATTTTTTCTAAAAAACTTAATCAAATTTTTTATTTAAGATATTTCGATAGTCGTCCTCAAGTTTTCTCTCTTAATCTTGACGATATGACAAGTAGAAAGGTTGGAGGTTTTAAAGGTACAACATTCGCTTCGGCGGTGCATCCTAGTGACCCAAATTTGCTTGCATTATCTGTTATCATTGATTCTAATAGCGATATCTATGAATTGAATATTCTAGAAAATATTGCTCGAAAACTAACCCGCCATCATGCAATAGATACCACTCCATCCTACTCTCCTGATGCAAAAATGGTAGCCTTTGCTTCTGATAGAGAAAACGGTCAGCAAATATATATCATGGATAAAGATCTTGGTAAAGTTGAGAGAATAAGTTTTAACGGTGGTTCATATTCAAAACCTGTATGGTCTCCAGATGGTAAAATGATAGCATTTACAAAAATAAAGAATAATAAATTTCATATAGGTATAATGCTCGCAAATGGCAAAAACGAAAGAATTCTTACTAGTGGATACATAGTCGAAGGGGCAAAATGGTCACCAAATAGCCGTTATTTGATATATTCAAAAAAAGTATCTCCTTATGGCTTTGAGAGCATTCCTAAGCTTTATATTATTGATGTTGTTACTGGTTTTGAGTATCAAATTCCTACCGCTGCTAATGAAGGGGCAACTGACCCAGATTGGCAATAATCTTAACTTAATATTTAATATGAAAAATATTTCTATTGAAAAAATATGTTTGGAAAAAGGCATAAAACTTACTGAAAATCGTAAATTGGTTGCAAAAATAATATCTCAAAGTGTCGATCATCCAGATGTAGAAGAATTATTTGCAAGAGTAAGTAAAATTAATAAAAAAATTGGCATTGCAACGGTTTATCGTGCTGTAAAAATGTTTGAAGAATTGGGTTTAATTACCCGCCATGATTTTCAAGGGAAGGGAAGGGCAAGATACGAAACAAATCACGACGATGATCATCACGATCATTTGGTTGATATTTCTAGCCAAGAAGTTTATGAATTTTTTAATCAAGAATTAGAAGATCTTAAAATTAAAATCGCTAAAGATTTTGGCTACGAATTAGTAGGGCATAAATTAGAGCTTTATTGTAAACCACTTAAAAAGTCTTAGATATGTTTAAAATTAAAAAATTAATCAATTTAACTTTACTTATAAAAAAATAATTTGACAATCGCTAGAAAACAACTAAAAATTGCCAATTAAAAATTGTTTTTATTTAACTCCTAAATTAATTTTCAATGACTAAAAAAAATAAATTATTCACTAGCACTTTATTGTTAATTATTGCTTTATCATCTTCTTGTGCTACAAAAAAAGTTCCTGTAGTAGAAGAAAAGCCAGTTCAAAATATTGTTCCAGAATCTCAAAAGCCAGCTTTAGAACCTCAACCTGAGCCAGAAATTATTAACGAAGAACAGCTTCAAGTTCAAAATCAGCCTGCTACAGGTGAATCTTATCAAACTTTTGATAATGAAGAAAAAATAGCTGAAGCAGATAAAAAAGTTGAAAGTCAAGTT
>CAMDGT010000057.1 GCA_945898025.1 Rickettsia typhi
ATTATTGCAAAAAACAATATTTTTGCCACTCAATTTCACCCTGAAAAAAGTGGAATTGCGGGCTTGAAAATTATTGAGAATTTTTTAAATTGGGATTTTTCGCAAAATAAATTAACTCACAACTATTTAAAATAAATTTTTATAACTACTTAATTCAACGAATCATTAAAAATGAACAATATTTTTGATAACCTAAAAACTCTTCTACAAAGCCCAAATATCGCCTCAAAAAACTGGATATATCAACAATATGATTCTCAAGTTATGAATGACACTATTCAAACCGGAGGAGATGCTGCTATTGTAAGAATTCACAACAGCAAAAAGGCAGTAGTTGCAACTACTGATTGCACTCCTAGATATGTTGAAGCGGATGCATTTGAAGGAGCTAAACAAGCAGTTGCAGAAACTTACCGCAATATATCAGCAGTCGGGGGGAAGCCACTTGCAATTACAAATTGTCTTAACTTTGGCAACCCACAAAAACCAGAAATTATGGGGCAAATAGTGCAATCAATCAAAGGCATAAATCAAGCCTGTCTAGAACTTGATTACCCCGTAGTTTCGGGAAATGTTTCTCTTTATAATGAAACTGATGGCAAAGCAATAAAACCAACTCCTGCAATTGGTGGAGTTGGTCTAATAAACGATATCAAATATCGTGCAGAAGCAAAATTTCACAATCAAAATGAAGTAATTATTCTAATTGGCGAAACTAATGGCCATCTAGAGTGTTCATTATTCAATATAGAAATTTTAGGCATCAAAAACCTTGAAAACCCGCCATTTACCAACTTATCAATAGAAAAAAGAAATGGTGAATTTATTAGAGAATTAATATCAAATTCAATAATATCAACTTGTCACGATATTTCTGATGGCGGTTTGTTGGTGGCACTTTTTGAAATGTCAACATCAAAAATTGGTTGCGAATTAGATTTTTCAAACATTGAGCTTTATAAAAATAATAAAAATGCCTTTTTATTTGGAGAAGATCAATCGAGATACATAATAACCGCCAAAACTGAAAATTTAGATAAAGTCATAAAAACCGCCAATGAACAAGGAATAGCAATATCAATTATCGGAAAAACAATTGCAGAAATTATAAGCATTGAAAATAACAAAGTCGCCGTTAGAGAATTAATTCACATCAATGAAGAATTATTTCCCAGTAAATTTTCGTAAGTAAACCATAAACAATCTATTATTTTGAGACATTTTTGTATTTATTATTTATTAACACAATCAGCTAGCAAATTCTAGTTAAATTCATGAAAGATAAAACATTTAAATATGTCGCATTTGCTTTAAAAATTGCTGAAAAGCTTTTAGGATCAAAATTCTCAATCAGTGGCGCAGAAAACATCCCCAAAAAGCCTGTGTTATTTGTATGTAATCATTTTACTAGGTCAGAAACTTTTTTTGTTCCTTATTTAATTAATAAATACACTCAAAGACAAGTTAGATGCCTTGCAGATTCAGCGCTTTTTAACGGCAATCTAGGAAAATTTCTTAATTCGGTGGGAGGTATTTCTACCAAAGATAAAAACCGTGACGAGATAATTCTTAGCGACCTAATCAGCGGAAGTTTTGATTGGTTGATTTATCCAGAAGGCGGAATGATAAAAAGCAAAGAAATAAAAATGAATGGATTCGGAGCCTTATCAAAAGCAATGCCATCTTTTACTAGCCACACCCCATACCGCACAGGAACTATTCGCACTGGCTCTGCTGTTTTAGCTTTAAAATCACAACTTTATCGCGATGATTTAATTGAACTAAAGAACAGAAACAAGCTAGATTTAATTGCAAATATTGCTAAAAATTTAAAAATTAATATCGAGCAAGATTTATCAGACCTTACCACCATGATTGTCCCTCTTACAATTAGTTATTATCCGATTAGACCTGGAACCAATAAAATAAAAGGTCTAATCAATAGGTTAGCCAAAAAGATACCACCTAATATTGCCGAAGAATTGGAAGTAGAAACAAATCTATTAATTAATTCAGAGATAAATCTTTATTTTGGCAAGCCAGTTAATTTAAGCGATTATGTTAAATCTGTAAAATCACTTATTTATCAAATTCCTATCATTAAAAATGATACTAAAAGCAATTTTGTTATCAAATATTTTAAACACCGACTCATCAACCAATTAATGTTATCAATATATCAAAATTTACAAATTAATTTTGATCATCTATTTTCTGCGGTTTTATATCATAGCAAAAAAGAAAGGCTGGAAATAAACAATATTAAAAAAATTATTTATTTATCAGCAATAGCAATTAAAAAAAGTCAAAAATATCAAATTCACCCCTTAATCTCAAGTAATTCTATTTATAAATTATTCAGCGATGAACATTTTCAATGTTTTGATGACGTTTTTGAATTGGCAAAATCTCAAGATGTTGTGAGAATGATTGATGATTATCATTTTATTGTGAATAAAGAAAAATTATCTCAAAAAACTATATTTGATGAAATAAGAATTGGCAACACTCTACAGGTTATTTTGAATGAATTTTTATTGCTTGATTTTGCCAATGTGATTATCAAAAAATTATTAAATTTATCAGATTTTGAACTCAGAGAAAGAGTCTCTCAAGATATATACAGCAAGGATCTAGAAAAATTTAATGAGGACTATGAAAAATACTTTGATGAAAAGTTTTCTAAAAATAAAGATATAGGTTCGCCACAATTAATTAATTCCTGCTTAAACTCATTAAAAACCAAATCTATTGGCATTTTATTGTGTCACGGCTATAAATCAGCAAGCAAAGAAATGTCTGAATTGGCAAAATTTTTGAGTGGATTTGGTTTTAAAATATATGTAGCTAGATTAGATGGACACGGAACCGCCCCACATCAAATGCAAGATACCACATGGCAAGATTGGTACAATTCACTACAAAAAGGATATTGCACACTCAACAGCAGTTGTTCAAAAATTATTCTCATTGGCTTTTCAACAGGAGGATTATTATCTTTGTTAATGTCAGCAAACAAAAAACCTCTTAATAAATTAGCGGGAATAATAGCAATAAACTCCGCCTTACAATTGAAAGATCTTAAAGCTAAATTTGTATCTGGAATCAATCTTTGGAACGAATTATTAGAGAAGTTAAAAATTGATTCTGGTAAATTATTATTTGTTGACGATGTTCCTGAAAACTCTCACATTAACTACAGTCGCAATTATTTAAAAGGAGTTGTAGAATTAGAAAAACTAATGTCTGAATGCTCAAAAAACCTTTATAAAATTACCACTCCAACCCTTGTTATTCAAGGAGATAATGACCCTATTGTCAATCCAATTAGTGGTAAAATAATTTATGATAATATTGGCAGTAAAAATAAAGTTTTATTTGAGCCAAATTTCGATAAACATGTTATTGTGCTAGGAAATAACAAAGAAGAGGTTTTTGAAAAAATCAGATATTTTTTAGTTAAAGAAAAACTTTTGTAAAAATTAAATCAAGTTTTGATTTTACTTTTTAAATTTAATAATTAAAAATATATATTTTCTACTGTCTAAACATTGTAAATATTGAATCTTTACTTTTTCTAATAAATTATTAATAATTTATTAGATTTAAACTTAGTTTTAAATTTTTTAATATTTTTAAAATAAAATAGATCCATTCCACAAATCTACAAATATCTTATAATTTAGAAATAACAGGAGTCATTATTTTAAATAATCTGTAACAAATTTAACCGCAAAATTATTATCGATTATTTATTAATCATTAAAATTGAAAAACAAATTAAGAATTTAATTAATGATAAAAAATATCTTTAAAAAAACAAACCAATCTAGCGAAGAACAATCAGAATATCTTGAAGAACAAGATAATTCTGAAGTAAAAAGCGAGGGGCCTTCAATAGGTCTCAGCAAACAAAATAAGTTTGCTTTAATTGCTTTAGTTTCTCTTCTTTCAACGATTGTTATTTATATCTTCTTTTTTGATTCTTCCGATTCTAATAATAAAAAAGTAACCGAACCAGTTCCAAATTTTGCAGAAAAACCTCCTCAATCAGATAAAGAAATAGATATTCCTAAAATAATGCCTAGAAAAGCTAGCGACGAAGATTCAGTTGATGTTGTGGCAACAGAAAAGCCGATAACCCCTGAAACTCCACCACTACCAGATTTGCCTCAAGAATATCAAAAAGATAAATCTCTTTTAACTATAGAAGAAAAGCCAAATGAAAATGAACAAAAGATAGCAGAAACCAAAAAGCTGGTTGAGGATCTAAAAAATGAGAAAATCGAAGATAAAAAGGTCGAAGAAAAGAAAGTAGTAGAAGATGAATTCGCTGGAAAAAAATATCAAGATGTAAACCCAAGATACTCACCAATAATTTTATTTTCCGGTGGGAGTGGCGGTCCTAGTAATAGCATTGGTTACGATAAAAATATTATCGATTTAAAAAAAGATCCGATGAAAAATCTTGAAAAAACAAAACCAACCGTTAAAGCAACATTAGTAGAAGATAGAAAATATGCAATCGTTCAAGGTAAAATGCTTAGTGCAGTTTTAGAAACTTCAATTAACAGCGAAATACCTGGTTCAGTGAGAGGAATTGTAAGTAGAGATGTATACGGAGAATCTGGTTCAGAAGTTTTAATTACAAAGGGCTCAAGATTATTTGGTTCCTATTCTAGTAAAATAACAAGAGGTCAGGCAAGAATTGATATATCTTGGAATCGCCTCATCAGAACCGATGGTGTTGATTTATCAATATCTTTTAATGCATCAGACCAATTTGGCAGAGCAGGAATAGCCGGAGAAGTTGACAATCGCTACGGTAATACAATAGTCAACGCTTTATTAACCAGCACCGTTGTAGCAATAGGAGCGGCAACTATGCAAAAAATTTTAGCCCCCAACCAAAATGCATCTAATCAAATTCAAACTAGTCCACTTCAGGGGGGATCCTTTCAGGGATCCTTGACCACCTCTACAACCGCATCAAATCAAGCAATATACGACACTAGTAAAGCGGTGGTTGATATAGCAAAACAAATTGTAACTGATACTCTTGATACACAACCTGTAATTAGAGTGCCTCAAGGCACAAAAGTAACCGTAATAGTTAATGCAGATATGAAACTGCCCCCTTTAAAAAAATCTCAAACTTCTCGTAAATAAATTGTGAACAAAAGAATAATAAATTTACATTTAATTTCAGATTCAACAGGCGAAACTTTAAGCTCTGTATCAAGAGCAGTAATGTCGCAATTTGAAGATATTGAAGCTAATGAATTTATTTGGCCCTTAACTCGTACTAAATCACAAATTGAAAAGGCTAAGGAATCGATTAAATTAAATCCCGGTATAGTTATGTACACTATTCTAGAAGATAAATTAATTGAAGATCTTCGCTCTTATTGCAATGAAATAAACATTCCCTGTATTTCAGTATTATCTCGAATAATTAGCGAATTCTCTAATTATCTTGGTTCCAATATTAGCAATTCTATTGGTAGGCAACATATTTTAGATGCAGAATATTTTTCAAAGGTTGAGGCAATAAATTATACCATAACTCATGATGATGGGCAATCACATTGGGATCTTTACGATGCAGATATAGTAATTATTGGTGTATCAAGAACCTCAAAATCTCCCACCAGTGTTTATTTATCTTTTCGAGGATATAAAACCGCAAATGTGCCTTTTGTTTCAATGTTAACAGTCCCATCATCATTATATGAATTAAAAAAACCACTAATAGTTGGCTTAACCATTCATCCTGAAAAATTGATGAAGATTCGCGAAACAAGATTAAATCATCTCGGTCAAGATTTGCCAATAATTTATACTGATATTGATGCGATTAAATATGAAATTGCTGAATCTAGAAAGTTATATGCAAAATTACAATGTCCGATAATTGATGTCACTCAAAGATCTGTTGAAGAAACCGCAGCTAAAATAATTCAATTATTGCAGGAACATAAAAAATTAAATAGTAATTTAAAATAATCGAAAATGAATAAAAGAAGAGTTCTTATTGTTGATGACGAACCTACTCAATGTAAGGTTATTGCTAGGTTAATAGAGAAAATGGATCTCAATTATATGATAATAGATCGCGGTATGGAGGTAATAGATTTTTTTATTAACAAAAAAATTATCAACGACCTATCTTGCCATGATTTTGACATTATGTTGCTTGATATTTCAATGCCAGATATTGATGGCTTATCTGTATTAAGACAAATCAACCAATCAATCGGAGATATTCAAGTTATAATGTTAACCGCCAGCGAAGATGTAAGTTATGCAGTTGCCGCAATTAACCTTGGTGCCATTGATTATGTAACTAAAAATGATCCAGAAATAAGCACTAGAATCAACACTTCAGTCCTTAATGCAATTGAAAAAAGAAACCTTAAATATCAAGTATCAAATTTATCAAGAAGAAATAAAAATCAAGTTTCTTTTTCTGATATTATTGCTGAAAGCGAGGTAATGATAAATTGTATCAAATTAGCTAAAAAGGTTGTAAACTCAACTATTCCTGTTTTAATCGAAGGTCCCAGCGGATCAGGGAAAAAATTACTCGCATCAGCAATACATGGATCGGGCTCTAGATCTGGAAAACCCTTTATAATTGTTGAATGTAATTTATTGCGATACTCCACCGCAGAAGAAGAAATCTTTGGTTGCGAAAAAATAGTAGGAGATAAATTAATCAAAACTATGGGAAAAATTCGTGAAGCATCAAACGGCACAATATTTTTTAGCAAAATAGACTCCTTAAAGCTTGATTTACAAATAAAAATTTTAAGATTTCTTCAAGAGGGGGATTTTCAATCAGCCGGCTCAAAACAATTTACCCAAGCGAATGTTAGAACTATATTTTCAACCCGCAAAAATATGTCCTCACTTTCCGATTATCGCAGATTTCGTGAAGATCTTCGTTTTCGCATTTCAGCATTTCAAATTAATGTCCCATCTCTAAAAGAAAGAGGAAATAGCGAAATAAAGTTACTAATTGAGAATTTTTACCGTAATTTTAGCATCAATGAAAATAAGAAAATTCGTGAAATAAGTGATGTTGCCATGGAGGCACTGATAAATCATGAGTGGGAAGATAATGTTCGTCAGCTAAAAAATCAAATTTTTAGAGCCATATTAATTTGTGACGAAGAAACCCTCGAACTAAAGCATTTTCTGCAAATAGTCAACAAGAAAGAAAACAATGCCACCTGCTCTAAGTCGAAAATAAAGAAAAGAATCAATATTAACAGTGAATTAATTGATATTTTTGATGATGATGGTAGATGCAAATCTATGGAAGAAATTGAAGAAGAAATTATCAAAAGAATGGTGGGCATTTATAAAGGAAATTTAAGTGAAATTTCTAAACAACTTAGAATTGGAAGATC
>CAMDGT010000058.1 GCA_945898025.1 Rickettsia typhi
GAGACATTAAAAAATCAGACAATTCAAGAAGTGATAAAATTTTTTGGCGATAGGATAAAATTTTATCTAAAAGATCAAATGCTGTTTCGTATTGATATAATAAATTCAGTGATTGATGATTATTTCAATGAAAACTCAAAAACAAAAGACATAAATTTATTGACAATTTTAAAAAAAGTGCAATTCTTGCAATCAGCTTTGTCAAAAGATTCAGGCGAAAATAAAATAATAAAACTCTATAAAAGAGCAATAAATATCCTTGAAATTGAAGAAGCTAAAGACAAAGTTTTATATGAAGGTAAGCCTTCTCGTTTAATCATGAAAGAATCCGCAGAAAAAAAGCTTTATAAAAAAATCAAAAAACTTAATAAAGATGTTGCAAAACTTCTTGCTAAACTTGATTTTGTAGGTTCTTTTTTAGAAATTGAAACTCTCAATGATGAGCTTGAGAATTTCTTTGCAAAAGTTACAATTAACGATAAAAATAGCGATATTCGTAAAAATAGATTGCTAATAATCGTCAATATTCGTGTTTTATTTAATCAAATTGCAGATTTTTCTAAAATTGAAATATAAAAAGTAAAATAATTAACTTAATAACTTAAAAAATGTTACAAAAATTTATTTATTCATTTGGAGACTCAGAAACAGAAGGTTCAACACAGATGAAAAATCTACTTGGTGGAAAAGGAGCTAACTTAGCAGAAATGTGCAATCTTGGGCTTCCTGTTCCCCCTGGATTCACCATAACCACAGAATTATGCGATCAATATTACAAAAATAACAAAAACTTTCCTCAAAAATTAAAAGAAGAGGTTGAAGAGGCGATAAAAAAGATAGAAAATATTATTGGAGCAAAATTCGGCGAAGAATCAAACCCTTTACTATTTTCAGTTCGCTCTGGAGCAAGAGCCTCAATGCCAGGAATGATGGACACAGTTCTTAATCTTGGGCTTAACGACAAAACAGTTATTGGCCTTGCAAATAAAAGCAATAATCCTCGCTTCGCCTTTGATTCTTATCGACGATTTATTCAGATGTATTCAGATGTAGTTTTAAATGTAGATCATCATTACTTTGAAACCATACTCGATGAAAAAAAGCAAGAATTCAACATTTACAACGATGCAGAATTAAACACTGAACAATTAAAAATAATTGTCGCCACTTTTAAAGAAAAGGTTTTTAAAGAGCTTGGTAGAGAGTTTCCTCAATCGGTAGAAGAGCAATTATGGGGGGCAATAAAAGCTGTTTTTGACTCTTGGATGAATGATAGAGCTATAACTTACCGCACTATTAATAATATTCCCGCAGAATGGGGAACTGCCGTCAATGTTCAATCTATGGTTTTTGGAAATATGGGAAATGATTCCGCAACTGGAGTCGCTTTTACTCGCAATCCATCAGATGGCAATAATGAGCTTTATGGAGAATATTTAATTAATGCGCAGGGGGAAGATGTCGTCGCAGGAATCAGAACCCCTCAATCAATTACAATTAAAGGGAAGGAACAACTTGATTCAAAACTACCATCGATGGAAGAATCAATGCCAGAAGCCTTCAAAGAGCTAGTAAAAATATATCAAAAATTAGAACTTCATTATCGAGATATGCAAGATATTGAGTTCACTATTCAAAATAAAAAACTATGGATGCTCCAAACTAGAAATGGCAAAAGAACAGCTCAAGCAGCGGTAAAAATAGCAGTTGATATGGTTGCAGAAAAATTAATCAATAAAGAAGAAGCTTTACTAAGAGTTGATCCAACAAGTCTAGATCAACTACTACACCCTACTCTTGACCCTAAGGCAGTAGTAAAAATTATCTCAAAAGGTCTTCCTGCATCACCGGGTGCAGCATCAGGAATAGTAGTCTTTTCTTCACAAGATGCCGAAAAAAGAGCAGAAAATGGCGATAAAGTTATATTAGTTAGAATGGAAACCAGCCCAGAAGATATAAAAGGAATGCATGTATCACAGGGAATACTAACCGCCCGCGGTGGAATGACTTCTCATGCAGCAGTAGTTGCCAGAGGAATGGGAACCCCTTGCGTTTCAGGAGCTTCTAGCCTTCATATTAGTAGCGATCAAAGCTATTTTACCGCGAATGGAATCAAAGTAAAGGAAGGTGAGATAATAACAATTAACGGCTCTACTGGTGATGTTATTCTCGGTTCAGTTCCAACTCTAAAACCAAATTTATCAGATGATTTTGCTAAAATTATGCAATGGGCAGATGAAGTCAGAACTCTTAAAATAAGAACCAATGCAGAAACTCCACTTGATTGCCAAACTGCCCGCGATTTTGGAGCAGAAGGAATAGGGCTATGCAGAACAGAACATATGTTTTTTAATGAAGAAAGAATAATATCGGTAAGAGAAATGATACTTGCCGAAACCATTGAAGGCAGAAAAAAAGCTCTTAACAAATTACTGCCTATTCAAAGACAAGATTTCACTGAAATCTTTAAAATTATGAGTGGCTTACCAGTTACTATAAGGCTTCTTGACCCCCCGCTTCATGAATTTCTTCCTAATAAAGAAAACGAAATCATTGCGGTTGCAAAAGTTGCAAATGTGGAAGTTGATTATGTAAAAAGAAGAATGTCCCAGTTACACGAACAAAATCCTATGCTTGGGCATAGAGGTTGTAGGCTAGGCATTTCTTACCCAGAAATATACGAGATGCAAGCTAGGGCAATTTTTGAGGCCGCCTCGCTTGTTCAAAAAGATAACAATCAAACTATATTGCTAGAGATAATGATACCACTAGTTGCAACTAGAAGAGAAATTCAAATTCTAAAAGAGCTAATAATCAAAACTGAAAAATCTGTTGAAAAAGAATATGGAATAAAATTGCAATATATGGTTGGAACCATGATAGAATTACCCCGTGCAGCATTGATTGCCGATCAAATTGCTATTGATGCTGAATTTTTTAGCTTTGGAACTAACGACCTTACTCAAACAACCTTTGGTTTATCTAGAGACGATGCAGGAAGCTTCTTAGGGCATTACCAAAAAGCTAACATCTTAGAAAAAGATCCATTCGCAGAACTAGACCAAGAAGGGGTTGGTGAATTAATAAAAATTGCTAGCGAAAAAGGAAGAAAAACTAGAGCTGACATAAAATTAGGAATTTGCGGAGAACATGGTGGCAACCCTGCATCAATAGAATTTTGTCATCGCTTAGGATTGCACTATGTATCTTGTTCACCTTATAGAGTGCCAGTAGCCAGATTAGCAGCGGCACAGGCAGTACTAATTAATCGTTAATATTATGAAAAACATCAAAAATCTTATATTAGCTTTACTGATCGCTATTTTTTTACCAATATTTCCTTTAATGGCAAATCAAAAAAAACCAAATATTCTTACTTTTGATAAAACCAAAAATAATGAAGAATCATTTGAGAGTAGCTTGCCCCGCAATTTTCGTGATTTAAATAATCCTGAAGATAAAATAAACATTAATGCAATTGCTAGTGCCCAATTTAATGAGGAAGAGCTAAAAGCAATCAAAAAAAAATATCCAAATCAAAAAATTCTAATTATCGACCTAAGAAAAGAAAGTCATGCCTTCATTAACAACAAACCAATATCTTGGAGATCTCAATTCAACCTTGACAATAATGAAAAGTCATATCAGTATATTTTATTAGATGAAAAACAAAAAGTTAACAATCTTGCAAAAGAATCGCAAATTATTGTGTCTGAAATTATTAAAAAAGATGAAAAAAATGGCTGGTTTAGTGAAATTTCTCCAATTCTTGTCAATGTTAACAAAGTTGAAACCGAAGCTGAAATAGCAAAAAGGAATGGCTTTGATTACAAAAGAATAGCAATCAGAGATCACTCTTATCCAGATTCAAAGCAATTAATGGAAATCACCTCTTTAATCGAAAAAAACTCACCACAAACTAAAATTTATGTCCATTGCGCAGCGGGAAGAGGCAGAACTACAACTTTCTTAACTATTTTTGATATTATAAAAAACGGACATAACACAACTTTAGAAGAAATATTTAAAAGACAGTATAAAATTGGAGGTCCTAAATTAGACAAAATTGACAAAGATTCAAAATGGAGAGAAGATCTAGCAAAAGAAAGGCTTGAAATAATCAAAAACTTTTATGAAAAATATAATGAAAAAAGCATTTCTAAAAAGTCCACAAATTCTACCAAGAGCAAAGAGGCGGAATCAAAAAACATTCAAAATGAAACAAAAAAAATAAAACATACCATCGAAGAAACAAAACTAAAAGATGTTTCCAACGATGATTTATTAAATAATTCCAGCAAAAATAAAATAAACGACTAAAAATGACAATACATTATCAACAACCAGATAAAAACGGTAAATTTGGCGAATTTGGCGGAAGATTTGTCGCAGAAACATTAATGCCTTCAGTTATTGTTCTAGAAGAGGCTTATTTAAAAATAAAAGGCGATGAAAACTTTCAAAAAGAGTTTGATTATTATTTAAAAAACTTTGTTGGTAGGCCAAGCCCACTATATCTCGCTAAAAAACTTACTGAGAATTGCAACGGAGCCAAAATATATCTCAAAAGAGATGAATTAAATCACACAGGATCACATAAAATCAATAATTGCCTAGGGCAAATTTTACTTGCAAAAAGAATGGGTAAAAAAAGAATAATTGCCGAAACTGGGGCTGGACAACACGGGGTTGCAACAGCAACTGTTTGTGCATTATTCTCGATTCCCTGCACTATTTATATGGGTGCAAAAGATATAGAAAGACAATCTGCAAATGTTTTTCGCATGAAATTATTAGGAGCGGAAGTTAGGTCAGTTGAAAGCGGTTCTAAGAGTTTAAAAAATGCCATCAATGAAGCGATGAGAGACTGGATAAGCGACCCTGTAAATAGTTACTATTTACTTGGAACAGTAACGGGGCCTCACCCCTACCCAATGATGGTTAGAGATTTTCATTCAATAATTGGCAAAGAGGCAAAATCTCAACATTTTGAACTAGAAGGGAAATTACCATCCGCATTAATTGCATGTATTGGCGGTGGCTCTAATGCAATTGGCTTATTTTATGATTTTATCGACGATCAAGAGGTTAAAATGTATGGGGTTGAAGCTTCTGGAAAAGGAATCAGTAGCGGAGAGCATTCAGCATCAATAACCGCAGGCACTATTGGAGTATTGCATGGCAATAAAACTTATTTTTTGCAAAATGAAGACGGGCAAATCAATGATGCACATTCAATATCAGCAGGGCTCGATTATCCTGGTATAGGCCCAGAACATGCTTATTTGCATAGCATAAAGAGAGTCTCTTATGTTGGAGCAACCGACAAAGAGGCGCTGGAGACTTTTAAAATGCTATGCTTAACCGAAGGCATTATACCTGCATTAGAATCTTGTCATGGAATTTCATTTGGCCTTAAACTTGCATCTAAAATGAAAAAAGAAGAAACAATTATCATAAACCTTTCTGGCAGAGGAGATAAAGACATCAATACCATTGCCAAAACATTGAATTTTAATTTATAAATGAAAATAAAAATAATCACAACATTGTTAATATTTCTAATAACTAACAATATTCTGCTAGCAAAAAATTCTAACGACCTAAGTAAATCAAATAAAATATCAAAATCTAAGCAACCTGCGACAATTTTCGAAGATTACGACCTTAATAAAATTAATCTTAATAGCGATGAAATAGCCAAAGAAATAGAAAAAAGCCTATTATTTGACCAAGAATCGTATCAAAGAATGAATTTCTACAAAAAACCAAATTTTCGCAAGACTGAATTTGAAATTATTTCGGGAGAAAAAAAAGAAAAGTTGCCAGAAAACAAAAATGCCATCGATGAGGAAAAATCAAAAAAAGCAGTCGCCGAAGTTATAATTTACGAACCAAAAGAAGATGAATCACTCCCGAGAGAACAAGAAAAGTTTGCCTATAATGCCAGTTTAATTGGTCAATATGAAGTTGCGATTGAATTATATAAAAAAATATTACAAAAAGAACCGAAAAACAATCAAGCAAAGTTTGCATTAGCTGTTGCTTATCAAAATATCAAACAATTTCGTCAGGCAAAAACAATATATTACCAACTCTTAAAAGAAAATCTTGAGAATAATCAAGAAATTATTAGTAACTTATTATCCATTTTAATCGAAGAAAATCCACATGATGCCGTTTATATTATATCTCGCCTTACCATTCAAAACCCTAAGTCAGCACAAATAATAGCGCAAGCTGGAATTGCATTTGAAAAATTAAACGACTATCAAAATTCAATCAATTTTTTAAAAAAGGCTATTGCAATTGATAGTGAAAAAATAGATTATCAATATAATCTAGCGATTATATACGATAAATCTAACGATTATGAGAATGCAATAAATTTGTATTCTCAAGTTATTAATAATTTAAAAGATGATAATAACGATAACTTTTCAATCGAACAAATTAAAAAAAGAATTGAGTTTTTGAAAGAAGATTATCAAAATAAAAAAGATAGTCTAAATTGATATCGTTAGTTCAATCTTAACAATTCAAGATCATCATATTTAAAAAATTAAAAATGCCCATCAATCATCAATCATTTCTAATCATTATCTCCTCTCCATCAGGTGCTGGAAAATCGACTCTTTGTCATATGATAACACAAAATGATCCTTCAATAAAATTATCTATATCCGCAACTACAAGAGCTAAAAGAGATCAAGAAATCGAAGGCGAGCATTATTTTTTTGTTTCCAAGGAAGAGTTTGATAGAATGTCTAAAAATAATGAATTCCTTGAATCGGCAGAAGTTTTTGGAAATCATTATGGAACCCCAATTAAAATGGTGCAAGACCAATTAAATAAAGGTCTTGAAGTTTTATTCGATATCGACTGGCAAGGAGCGAGACAAATTAAACAAAGATTCGACAAAGATTCAGTGATGTCAATATTTATTTTACCGCCATCAATATCCGAATTAAAAAGAAGGCTAACAACAAGAGCTCAAGATAGCGAAGAGGATGTAATGAACAGGATGAAAAAATCCTATAGTGAAATTAGTCATTTTAATGAATATGATTTAGTTATAATTAACGACGACCTCAACAACACATATCAAAAGATTTTTTCCGTTATTGAAGCAAAAAGACTGCAAAGATACAATAAAACAGATTTACAAAATTTTGTTAACAACTTTCTTGATAAAAATGCATAATTTTATTGATTCAATAGTTAGAATTTTAATTGAGTTTATTGATAAAATTGGCTATTTAGGGATATTTCTGGGAATGTTTCTTGAAAGCACCGTAATACCAATTCCAAGTGAAATAATAATGATACCAGCTGGAATTGCAG
>CAMDGT010000059.1 GCA_945898025.1 Rickettsia typhi
ATAGATATTTTATTAAATAAATTCATTATTAATCTCGTTGATTATTTAAAATAAACCAAAAAATAGGCGGTTGCAACAACCCAAATTAAAGAAATTGGTAAAAAAACTTTCCATCCCAACCTCATTAATTGGTCGTAACGATAGCGAGGCAAGGTTGCTCTAACCCATATAAAGCAAAATAGCAATATAAATATTTTAACAAGAAGCCAGATGGGGCTTGGTATACTGTTAAAGAAGTCGTTATTTATAGGGCTTAACCAACCACCTAAAAATAAGAGGCTCATGAATGCAGAAATTAAAATCATGTTGGCATATTCTCCTAAGAAAAACATTGAGAATGGCATCGAGCTGTATTCTACATTGTAACCTGCTACTAATTCAGATTCTGCTTCGGGCAGGTCGAATGGGTGACGATTTGTTTCTGCCAATGCTGAAGCGAAGAATATGATGAATATCGGAAATAGCTTAATTGCAAACCATTGATTTTTTTGAGCTAGCACTATATCCGTAAGATTTAAAGAGCCGACATTTAAAATTACCGAAACAATAATTAAGCCAATAGAAACTTCGTAAGATATCATTTGTGCAGAAGACCTGATTGCTCCAAGAAAAGCATATTTTGAATTACTTGCCCACCCCGCGATGATAATTCCATAAACTCCAAGAGAGGAGGTTGCTAGCAAATATAAGGTGCCGACATTCAGATTGGCGATCACAAATTTTTCAGAAAAAGGAATTACTGCCCAGCCTATTAATGCAAGAGTAAATGTTATGATTGGGGCAAGTAAAAATAATATTTTATTTGCATTATCAGGCAAAATAACTTCTTTCAGTAAAAGCTTTAGACCGTCTGCTAAAGGTTGAAGAATGCCAAACCATCCAACAACATTAGGGCCTTTTCTTAATTGCATTGAGGCAATTACTTTTCTTTCCATTAATGTTAAATATGCAACAGCTCCTATTAATGGTGCTATCACCAATAAAATTGTGCCAATTATTGGTAAAATCATTGCCGAAATAGCTATAAAAAATTCAAGCGATTTAGAAATAAAGGTTTCCATTGATTGTTAAAAGTTTGTGTTTTTATTTTTTAAAATATTGTTAAGCAAACAAAATAGTTAATAGTTTTTTAAAGTCAATTTTCAAAACAAATTTTTTGCTACGGTTTATTTTAAATTATTTGGTTTCTCCCGTTACTACATACTTATTTATTTCTGCAATATTTGTTGCATGATCCGCAAGCCTTTCAAAGCTTTTGGCAATAAACATTACATTAATAATTTTGGCGATTTTAACTTTATCAAAATTACTATTATCTATAATTTTAAATAAACCACTATATATCTCATCAATTTCATCGTCTTTTTCAAGTACTAATTCTGATATTTGTAAATCTTGATTATTGAATGCTTTAACTGAATCTTTCACCATAACCTTTGAAAGACTTATCATTTCAAGTAATGGAGTTCTAAGCTTTTCGTCAAGCAAGGCATCACCGGCATTAATAATTTTTTTGATAATGCTTTTTGCTTGATCTCCTATTCTCTCAAGGTTTGAGGATACTTTTATCGCAGAGACAATGTATCTTAAATCAACTGCCATAGGCTGTCTCAAGGCAAGAATGGCAGTTACCTTTCTTTCAATTAAAAAGTCAAGACTGTTAATTTTGTAGTCGTGAGCGGTAATTTTTTCAACCGAGTCAGGCAGGTTGTTTTTAATGGTATCAAGCACCATATCGATTGATACAATTGCTAAATCTAACATCTCTTCAATTGTTGAAGAGATGTTTTGTAAATCATTATCGTAAGATTTTACTGTGTGTTTGCTTAGTGTCATAGTTTTTTAATTAAGGAAATAAAGGGCTAAAGTTTAGTCCTGACCTTTCGTCAAGACCAAAAACTATATTCATGTTTTGCAATGCTTGACCAGCAGATCCTTTGCAAAGATTATCAATTACAGAAACGATTATAACTTTATTAGGATTTAATGCTGGCTTTACAGATATCAAGCAAAAATTAGTGCCAACAACTTCTTTGATGGAAGGTTCGTGATTAACTAAATTAACAAAATATTCATCTTGATAAAATGTTTCGAGGCAGTTATTTAAATCTTCAACTGTTATGTTTTTTTGAATTGTCGCATATATTGTTGAAATTATCCCCCTGTTAACTGGCAGTAAGTGAGGAGTAAATTCAAAGTCTATATCTTCTTTTGCTTTATTAATCGATAAATTATTGGCATTTTCAAGTTCCTGTTTTATTTCTGCGATATGGCGATGATTTCCTATGCTGTAGGCCTTGATATTATCATTGATTTCACAAAATAAACTTCCTTGCCTTAATGCTCTTCCTGCCCCTGTTGCCCCCGACTTTGAATCGATGATTATGTTTTTTGGGCTAATAATGCTATTTTTTAAAAGTGGAATCAACGGTAGTAGAGCTGAAGTAGGGTAGCATCCGGGGCAAGCAATCAAGGAGCTTTTTTTTATTTTATCTCTATTGATTTCACTTAATCCATAGATTGCGGTTTCTTGTAAATTCAAGGCGATATGCTCATGATTATACCATTTTTGGTATTCATTAGCATTTTTTATTCTAAAATCCGCCGAAAGATCAATGATTTTTAAATGATTATTTATTGATTTTCCTGACTTATCAAATTTAATTTTATTAACAATTTCTTGAGTTGTAGAATGGGGCAGGCAACAAAAAGCCAAATCAATTTCTGAAAAATTAACATCTTCAAAGCTTGATAATATTGGTAAATTAAAGTTTTTTAAATGAGGATAAATATTTCCGATTGATTGATTGGCATTGCTATTGGCAACTAATTTTTTAATTTCTGCATTTGGGTGTTGTAACAGAAGTCTAATTAATTCGGCTCCGGTATAGCCTGAGGCACCTATAATTACAATTTTTATTTTTTTTATCATTTTATTATTTTTTACCTTTATTGATTTTTTCGCAATCTTTTTCAAGTTTTTGATTAAATTTTGATAACTCCAACTCTTTATTGACCATGCATTCTTCAATATATTTTTGTTGTACCATAACTAGCTCTGCTTTCGAATATAAATTCTTGCTAGAATTGGCAATTTTTAACTCTTCATCTTTGCTAAATAAAGAATCTTGATTATTTTTATCTTCTTTTTCTGCCTTGTTTTTATCGATGTTTTTTTCTTTCGCTTCTAGTGATTTTTCTTCATTAATTTTTAACTGAAATTTTTCAATATCGCCTTTATTAAGACCTAGAGAATGAAAGCTTGATTTGTTTTTATCGTCAGCTGATAGCAATTTATTTTGTTGCTCTTCTCGAGAATTAAATTCTGTTGATTTTTTTAATAATTCATAAGGAAATCTACTATATGCTTGTTGATGACAAAGGGATTTTAATTTCACTTCTTGTAAAAATATTTTTTTAATTACTTCTGAAAAACATTGTTTTGATTTTTTGCTTGATTCAGTGCAGTTTTTAAAATTGCGAGATTTTATATTGAATTTACTACATTCTGGATATTCCTCATTTTGAATTTTCTGATTCAAAATATCTTCATCAATATTTCTTTTAACGATGTTGATGAGGTTATAGCTTTTATTTGGATATTTTAAATAAGATAATTTGCCAAATGCAGGCAAAGACTCATATGATTTTAATAATGATTTTCTGCAATTTAAATAATTTTCATAAGTTGCGGGATTCATATCTTTGTTGTTGATTCCTAATATTTCTTGACATTGATTGTGATGAATTTTATTTATTCTTTGATTTTTTTCAATAATAAACTCATCGCTTATTTCTATTAGTTTTTGAAATATTTTTTCAATCAATTTTTTTAAATTTTCTATAGTTTCCAGCTCTGTTTTGTTATGATTTTTTTTAATATTATAATGATCGATTCTTGATTTAGTAGTGCTAATTCTGCATTTCCAGTAATTGGTTTGATTTTTTAGATTTTTAATATCCTTGTTTTTAGCGATAATAGTGCATAATTCGTGATCTAGAATTTCAAGTTGATTTATTTCTGCCGAGTGAGAAAGTATAAATTCTTTGTGGTCGCTTTGTTTTGAAAATTTATTACAGCCAAAAGAGATTATAACAAGAATTATTGCAAGATATTTTATCATTTTTGATTTAATGCTTGTTTTTGTTGCATTTTAAATTAATAAATAATTTATTAATTTTGGTTAAAAATTGAAAATATAACTTAAGTAAAGTGAAAGTATAAGCATAATTTTGCTTTTTGCAAATATTTTTTAAACAAATTAGAGAATTTATGTATTTATTGATCGGTCTAGGAAATATCGGTTCTCAATATCAAAAAACTCGTCATAATTTTGGTTTTATGGCAATTGATAGAATTATTGATAGATTTAATTTGTCTTTTTATGGAGCAAAATTTAAAAGCGATATTTATTTTGGTGAAATAGAGGGCTCAAAAGTTATGGCAATAAAACCGCAAAGTTTTATGAATTTGTCTGGAGATCCTGTATTTGCAGTGTGTAATTTTTACAAAATTAATATTGACAATGTTTTATTGTTTCATGATGAGTTGGATATAGATTTTGGAAGAATTAAAACCAAAATAGGCGGAGGAAATGCAGGGCACAACGGCATTCGTTCGGTTGAACAAAAAATAGGTCGTTTATTTGCAAGGGTAAGAATTGGAATTGGAAGGCCAACGGCAGATAATCAAGAGAATAGCGAGGCAAAAATAATAAATGTTGCCGATTATGTGTTGAGTAATTTTTCTTTTCAAGAATTGCTCTTAAGTAACGATATTTTGGAAAATATTGCCGATAAATTAGAGTTGGCAATTAAAAATAATACAGAAAATAAAATCAACCTTGACTTTTTAAAAAAATTTGATAGGTAGAAAGCTTAGCAAAATTTATTTTTTAACTTAAAAACAAAAAAGACATATGAAATTCTTTATCGATTCAGCGGAAGTTTCTGAAATAAAAAAACTTAATCAATTTGGTATGGTTGACGGAGTTACAACCAACCCAACACTCATTGCAAAATCGGGTAGAAAATTTCAAGAGGTAATTGCAGAAATTTGCCAGATTACTGATGGCCCCGTTAGTGCTGAGGTTGCAAGCAATGATTATGATGGGATGATTCGTGAAGGTGAAATTCTTAGCAAAATAGCAAGCAATGTTTGCATCAAACTGCCAATGACAATAGATGGATTAAGAGCTTGTCGTTACTTTACTAATGAATCAATTGCAACAAACATAACTCTATGTTTTTCTTCCGCTCAAGCAATTATGGCCGCTAAAGCTGGGGCAACTTTTGTTTCTCCTTTTGTGGGTAGGCTTGATGATATAGGTTCTAATGGGCTATCTCTAATTTCTGAAATATGTCAAATATACAAGAATTACAATTTCAAAACTCAAGTTTTGGTTGCTTCGATAAGAAATCCGATTCACATAATTGAATCTGCAAAAATTGGTGCCCATGTTGCGACCATTCCAGCCAAGGTTTTAGAGCAATTAATTTCACACCCCTTAACCGCAAAGGGGCTTGAAATATTTAATCAAGATTGGAAAAATAGTCAACAAGTTATAGAATAAAGATTTGTTAATTCTATACAAAATAGTGAAAGAATCATTTTATGAGCATTGTTAGTAATTTAAAGCATAAAATTAGAATTTTTTTCTATGGCAATTTATTGCAACAAATCATTTGTTTTGCAATATTAGGATACATGTTTTTGGTTTATTTTACCTCTCGAAAAAAATTTATCAATCTGGATAAATTTTGCAATAGCTATGAATCTGATAAAATGCCAGTAATAACACTTTTTTGGCACGGTAGGCTGATGATGATTCCGTTTTTTGCTCTCAAGCTTAAAAAATTAATTCCAAGTGCAACGTTTATGACCCTTGCTTCTAAGCATGGAGATGGTAGGTTTGTTGGTAGAATTATGCAGCTTTTTAGATTCAAAGTAATATATGGATCAACTAAAAATGGTAGAAAATTTTCTAGAGGTATTGATATTTTTGGAATAAAGCAAATTATAAATGGCTTAAAAGCTGGTAATTTTCTAGGAGTTACTCCTGATGGGCCTCGCGGGCCAGCAAAAAAAATTAACGGTGAAATTATTAATATTGCTAGAATTGCAAATGCCAAGATTGTTGCTATATCTTATAGCTCCTCTAGGTCAATAAAAGTTAATAGTTGGGACAGCTTTAATGTTCCTTTGCCATTTTCAAATCTAGCATTTTATTGCGATGATAAATTTTTTATTATCGATAAAGTTCTGTCTGATGCTGAAAATAAAGATCTTGTCAATCAAATTAACAATCAATTAAATTTTGCCGAAGAACAGGCAAATAAGATCGCGGTTAATAATCTAAATAAATAACCGAAAGATATAAATGTATAATTCGTTTCAAGATAATTAGCGAAAATAATTTTTCGCTTTTATTTCTGTTAAAAAAATATTCAAGACTCATCGAGAGATTCTGACAAAAACCCACCCGCCTGCATATTATACTAATTTAACTTGAAAACACACACTTTATAATCTAAAACTTAGGTTGATTTAAACCATTAACTCAACTTATTTTAAAAATGAACACAATAAAACAAATGCACAAACCCACAATTGCAGAAGCAGTAAGAGTCGTAAAAACTATACCATTTAGCAAAGCCATAATAAAACTGCAGGCAATATCTGCGGTTTCTCATTCCACAATAAATAAAGTTTCAGAAGTTTTTAATATTGACAATAGCACATTAAAATTCTGGTAAAATTCTGGTAAAATTCTGGTAAAATTCTGGTAAAATTCTGGATCAGAACATTTGAAAAATCAGGAATTGAAGGATTAGAAAGTAAAGTAAAGAATCCCAAAAAACCAAAACTTAACCTAGCTCAAAAAGAACAAATCAAAAGCTGGATTGAAAGTGACCCAAATGTTACAATGAAAAGGTTAAAGTCGATGATTAGGAAGAATTTTAATATTGAAATCAGCTTGGTAGGGATTTGGAAAAATGTTCAAAAGATGGATTTTGCTCACATTACCGCAAGATCAGTTCAATACAAACAAGATAAAGAAAAACTAAAAGAGTTTAAAAAAAACTCTAATCGAAATAAAAGAAAAAAATCCAAATAAACCAATTCTTTATTTTGATGAGAGTAG
>CAMDGT010000060.1 GCA_945898025.1 Rickettsia typhi
TTAAAAGAATCAAGACCAAGCTTAATATATTCATCAAGCTTTGGCAATAAGCATAAATCTTTAGCATTAAGAATATAAGAGCCACTTACATCTTCTTCAAATGGCATCAATGCACCCGGCCTAATCTCTTCTTCTAAAAAGAAATCGAAAAGATCTTTATTTTGATCGTTAATTTCAATTTCATGCTCAGTGTTATCTTTTAATTTTATTTTTAATTTATAACCCCAACGACAACTATGGGCGCAACTGCCCTGATTAGCACCTCTTTCAGCCATAAAATTTGAAAGCAAGCACCTACCAGAGTAAGTCATGCACATTGAGCCGTGAACAAATGTTTCAAGCTTTATATTCGGGCATTTTTCTCTAATTTCTCTAAGTTCATCAAAAGAAACTTCTCTTGCCAAAACCACGAGACTTGCTCCTTGTTGCTCCCAAAAATCTACAGTTAGCCAAGAACAAACATTTGCCTGCGTTGAAACATGAAGCTCCAATTCAGGAGCATACTTTTTTACAAAACTAAAAACTCCAGGGTCAGAAACTATTAACCCATCAGGTTTAACCACACGAACAGTTTCTAAAAATTGTGGCAATTTTTCAATATCTTTATTATGAGAAAATAAATTTAATGTTAAATAAACTTTTTTACCATAAAGATGAGCAAATTCGATACCCTCAACTACATCTTCAAGGGTAAAAGATGATTTCACTCTCAATGACATATCTGGAGTACCGCAGTAAACGGCATCAGCTCCATAAAGAATGGCGGTTTTTAAACGAGCAAGATTGCCTGCTGGCATTAGTAATTCTGGCTTTTTTAGGGGCAATTTCATATTTTTTTTATCATTAATAAGATTATTTTTATACTAAATCAATAATATTTGCTTCATTAAAACCTTGATTTCTTAACAAGCAAGAGTCGCATTTTTGACAAGATTTAATTTTTTCAATTAAACCAAAGTTATTTTTAACAATAATTGGGTCGTAGCAACTATGAGTCAAGGAATAATCAACTCCTAGCTCTATTCCTTTTTTAATAATATCAGATTTTGACATTTTTATTAATGGAGCTTTAATTTGCAAGCTTTTACTGTTATTATTTGCTCCCGCGATGTTAATTAAATTTTGAAATGCAGAAATAAATTGAGGTCTACAATCAGGATAACCGCTATAATCAACCGCATTCACTCCTATAAAAATAGCATCAGCACCAATAGTTTCAGCATATCCAAAGGCAAAGGCAAGAAATATAGTATTTCTTGCGGGAACATAAGTATTTGGCACCTTATCGCTAGAAGTTTCGTGTTTTATCTCAGAAATATCTCGATTTTTTAAAACTTTTAAAGATTGATTAAGTAAAGCAGAAGTTGAAAATATTGATAAATCAATTTTTGCTACTTTATGTTCAGCAATATTGAATTTCTTGCCATTCTTAGCAATAAATTTACTTGCAACCTCTAACTCTACTTTATGTCTTTGATTATAATCAAAGCTTAAAGCATAATTTAAGTAATTTTCTTGATTTGCAATCGCAAGAACTGTTGAAGAATCTAAGCCCCCGCTAAATAATGTTATCGCTTTTTTCATCGATCGTTAAACTAATTTAAAAATCATCATAATTGCAACGGCGATTACACCCGATAATATTCCCGAAACTAAATCATCCAGCATAACTCCTAAACCGCCCTTAACTTCACGGTCAATTTTGCCAATTAATGATGGCTTAACTATATCAAAAAAACGAAATAATATTAAGCAAATTAAGGGGTTAACAAATTCAATAAACCCTATTTTATTAGCATCAAGTAAAGCAGACTCAACAAAAAAACCAATATAGATAAAACTTATGTTTAGAGCCAGCATTTGCCCTACAAATTCATCAATTACTATTGAAGAAGGATCTTTTTGATTAAGATGCTGTTCATAAAATGGCACGGCAACAACCCCATAAAAGAAAGCAATAACAGCAACTACTAACCAAATTAAATTAATTTGTGAAGCAAATTCAGGCAATAAAGATAAGGAGCAATGCCAAATGATTACAGTAATAATGCTAGCAACGGTTCCGGGGGCAAATTTTGCATTACCACAAGTAAATAAAGTTAAAAATTTTTGATGTTTCGCTAAAGAAAAATTTTTACCAATAAAAAAATTCTCTAGCCATTGCTTACAAATCTCAAATTGCTTGCTGTAAATATTAATCATATTTCTAAATTTGGTTAAATTTTTCTAAAATTAATAAGTAAATTTTATAAAGATCATTAATTTCACTTAAGCTGGCATATTCATTAACTTGATGAGCAGTTTTATTTATCAAACCTAACTCAATAACTTCGGCATAATCTTTAATGAATCTGGCATCAGAAGTTCCGCCCGTAGTGCTTAATTTTGGCTTGAAACCAGTAATTTCATTAGTCGCTTCAATCGCTATTTTAGCAAGCTCTTTTGGTTCGCTTAAAAATGATTCACCGCTTAATCTATAATTTAATTCATATCGAGCCTGCATTGCTATTGCATTTTTACTGCAAACAAAATCTATCAATTCAATAATTTGTTTTGAGTGATGAAAATCATTAAAGCGAATGTTAAAATTAGCATTCGCTTGCATTGGAACCACATTATTGCCAAAATTATCAGAATTAATTGTGGTAATTTCTAGATTAGTGGGGTCAAAAAATTTATTCCCATCATCAAAACGATGTTGTTTTAAAGTTTTTAAAATATCCACCAAGATAGCAGTAGGGTTAATTGTATTTTCTGGATAAGCAACATGACCTTGCTTACCAATAATTTTTAGTGAAAAATTAATACTACCTCTTCTGCCAATTTTTATCATTTCCCCTAGATGGTTGGGGTTGGTTGGCTCACCAACAATTGCATGAGTTATTGGCAATTGTTTTTCTTTTATCCATTGTAAAATTTTTTTAGTGCCGTTAATGCCATCAGCCTCTTCATCATTGGTAATTAAAAAACCAATCGCAAAATTAATATCACCTTGCTTACTAGTAATAAAATCAAGAACAGCGGAAATAAAGCAAGCAATCGCACATTTCATATCACTTGCTCCTCTACCAAATAATTTGCCATCATCAATTGTTGCCGAAAAAGGGTCAAACTGCCATTTATCTAAATCTCCAATTGCCACAACATCTGTATGACCTGCGAAATAAAGGGCTCTTTTAGCATTATTAGGATTATAAATCGAATATAAATTATTGACAGGGTAGGAGCCATCGCCATCAAAATCAAGAATATGGCAATCAAAATTATGTTCTTTTAATAAATTATTAATAAATTCTATTACCTCTTGATGCTTCCCGCTAAAAGAAGGGAAGGCAATTAGTTGTTGCGATAATTTAATTGCCAAGTTATTTTTTGCTACCATTTTTTCTTTAGCTTCTTTTTCAGAAATTCCACATCTTTCCGCTAACTTTTTTGAATCCCTATTGGTTAAATCTTTATTTTCCCCATAAGCTTGAGCTACTTTTAACATATTTTGATTAAATTCTTTTTCTTGTTGATCTCCTTTTATGTTCATATTATTTTTTAATTGTTCAATTTTTTTGTTACTAGCATTCATTGCAAATTCTTGCACTCTAATATTTGTTAGGATCTTTGAGTATCTCGCCAACATCAGCCATCTTTCTTTCTTTATTGCTAAGAAGAGGCTTAGCAATCTCTTCATTATTATTTTTAATAGCTGGATTGCTATTATTTATTGGAATATTGTTTTTTTGCTCTTGATTTTTATTTGATTGAATCTGCTGTTGATCAGAAATAACATTATTGCTTTTCTCAGGAGTTTTAATCTCAGGAGTTTTATCCTCAGAAGCAACAGTACCAACCTTAGAAGTTTGAGCCTTAGGAGTTTTATCCTCAGAAGCAACAGTACCAACCTTAGGAGTTCCAGCTTCAGGAGTTTCAACCTTAGAAGCAACAGTACCAACCTTAGAAGTTTCAGCCTTAGGAGTTTCAACCTTAGGAGTTTCAACCTTAGAAGCAACAGTACCAACCTTAGAAGTTTCAGCCTTAGGAGTTTTATCCTCAGAAGCAACAGTACCAACCTTAGGAGTTACAGCTTCAGGAGTTTCAACCTTAGAAGCAACAGTACCAACCTTAGAAGTTTCAGCTTCAGGAGTTTCAACCTTAGAAGCAACAGTACCAACCTTAGGAGTTACAGCTTCAGAAGTTTCAGCCTTAGGAGCAACAGTACCAACCTTAGGAGTTCCAGTCTTAGGAGTTTCAGCCTTAGGAGCAACAGGAGCAACAGAAGTTTCAGCCTTAGGAGCAACAGTACCAACCTTAGGAGTTCCAGCCTTAGGAGTTTCAGCCTGAGAAGCAACAGGAGCAACAGAAGTTTCAGCCTTAGGAGCAACAGAAGCAACAGAAGTTTCAGCCTTAGGAGCAACAGAAGTTTCAGCCTTAGGAGCAACAGAAGCAACAGTAGTTTCAGCCTTAGGAGCAACAGGAGCAACAGTAGTTTCAGCCTGAGAAGTAACAGAAGTTTCAGCCTTAGGAGCAACAGAAGCAACAGTAGTTTCAGCCTGAGAAGCAACAGAAGTTTCAGCCTTAGGGACGTTAGAATTTGGGTTTTTTAGATCCGTTTTTGGCAAATCTTTCATATTTTTTGGCTGATATTGATTATTATTGCTTAAATTTTCTTCACTTCCTGAATCAACACCTCCTGAATCCACTTTTTTTCCACTTCCTGAATCCACTTGATTAGTTGGGTGAATTTTTTGCACCACATTTTCTGCGCCACCTTCTAATTTAAGAGGCTGTTGAGAAGATTGATCGCTAGAATTATTTTTATCTTTCTTATTGGAATATTTATCAATATTATGCCTATAATAATAATCTCTCATTTTATTATTAATGGCCCCGCCAGTTTTTCTTGCTAACCCCATTCCTTTTTGTTGAACACTACTAATTGAAGAATAAATTGATTTTAATTGACCAAAAGCCTTACCAGCGGAGCTCCAATTTCCACCATCTACAGAAGACCCTCCAACTAAAGATCTTGCTAAATCTGGTATTTTAGCACCCGCAAATGAAAAAATTATAAATAACAATGCACTTTTTAAGATCGTCATAATCGCTAATTTATTATTCACTATCCCCACTAATTGGGGTATTCCTATGCTCAAAGCTTCAAAACCCGTGTAATTTTGATCCGTGTGTTGTTGAACTTTTGTAAGGCCAAAAATACAATAAATGCTTTTACTATTTGCCTTAAGATCAATATCTCCACAATCTACAGAAGATAACCTCCTACAAAGACTTATAATGCTTTGATTTATAAGTCTTTCACCACCTCCTTCACTAAGTCTTGCACTATCTGCATTAAGATCAATATTTTTACAATCTGCAGATAACTTCATGCTACAAAGATTTATATTGTCTTGATTTTCACATAAAGTTTTTTTAGGAGATGCTTTACCATCGCCTTGAAACCTCGTTTCTTTGCCAACTATAACAGTATCAAATAAGGCAATAAAAATACCTAGATAGGCATATATTATCATTGGCTGAAAAGCATAACCCAACAACTCAGATAACCAACTATCAAAAATATTTTTTGTCTTATCAAAGAGCGCCATAGTTATTGTAATGGGGGAGACAAAAATCAAAATAATAATCGCTAACATTGAAACCAAGAACATATGAAGTGCCTGAATAACCAAATGAATCAGAAAAATTGCAAAAGCCAAAACCGCAATCACAAATAATATTCCCAAACCGCCTGTAAAGAAACCAGCTAAAATAGTGAGAATTAAATTAGCGGTTGTTGCACCAGGTGCCATTCCTATAGCTCTAGCAATTTTACAATCAAGAGTATCCCATATTTCTAAATATTCATTACGGGGAGCGTATTTACGATGGTCAAAATCTGAACTGTTTAAATAATTATATCTAGGAAACTGACAACCATCTAAAAAATTTTTATCGTCAGTTTTATCTATATCTTTGAAGTTACTATTAAACATCAAGCCAGCCAAAAAATTTGAGCTATCCATAACCCCTCTCATAAAATGTGTTTGCCAAGCATCCCCTATAACAAAATACATAATTACAGCAATTTTTGCAATATATCCCAAAATAAGTTTTTTGTTTATTTCTTCTCCCATTGCTATTTTAGCACCAAAAAATACTACCGATAATGTCAATAACAATTTTATTACATTTTTTAGTTTTTTTTGCATTTTAACAAAAAAAGAATCTCCAGAGATTGAATATCCCTTTATTTGAATATAACCATTATCACATACTCCATCTTTATTAGGCTCTTCATTAGCATCAAGACATTTTGTATAGCCAGCTTTATTAAAAAAAGCATTCTCTAAAGTTTCTTTAAAACACTGAACTATTGCTGATGAAAAACTACTAATACCAATAATGGAAGAGGTAACATCGTAGGTATTTTGACTATCTCCCTTCATATCGAAACAAGATTGCGATATAAAAGAACCACTTAGATTAGAGGTTTCAAAATAAGGCTTACTCGGTATTTTCGAGCAGTGATACATATATTGACAATAATTAGTAATATCATATGGATTAGGGTTGCCATCTGCATTAGTAGGAGTGGACATTTCTTCAGTACCACCACCAAGCTGGTGATTATAAGGACAAACAGAGTAAGTTTCAGCACAAATATAGTCGATATTTTTTCTACTTTGGTAAATATTATACTTAACCGGACTATTTAATCCTTTTACACCCTTAGATCCATTGCCCGATACAAAACAGTTATTATCGCCAATTTTGCAAAATTTATAACCATTATTTCTTTCAACACAAATCGTATTTTGCGACCTATTTTCACAACATTCACGGGCTTCAGCCTCAGATTTTTTATGATTACCCACTAAAAAACGATGACAAGCAAAATGAGGGGTTTCTTTTGCGCCTTGCATATAATATCTTTGATTTTCAGTTGAGTATCCGAGATATTTCGTCCTTGTGCTAGGATCCCATCCAGCAGGGTTTTTACAAGCTCCAGTACCATTATCTTCATATTCAACTCCTCCATAAATAAACTCGCGGTATTCTTTTACACCAATCGA
>CAMDGT010000061.1 GCA_945898025.1 Rickettsia typhi
CCAATATCTGCTCTCATTGATTTAGTGATCATTGATATTGCTGGAGTTGGCAAAGGACCAACTAGAAATACTTCAATTCCAACGGAGGCAAGCCCAGCGGTAATTGCAGATTCAATAACATAGCCAGAGAGGCGGGTGTCTTTCCCTATTACTACTCTGTGCAATTTTTGGTTATTGGCACTTGAAAATTTAATCCCGACAGCAATTCCAATTTTAAGAGCAATTTCCGCAGTCATGGGAAATTTTCCAACCTTGCCACGAATTCCATCGGTGCCAAAATATTTACGAGACTTCTTGTGATTCATCGACTAAACTCTTTTATTGGCAATAATATTTATTATCTCAACACCTAAAGTAAAGAATAAAGCAAAATATAAATAGGTTTTTTCAATTTCAATATTAAACCCATCAGCAAATAATATTACTCCAACCAAGAATATAAATGCTAGAGCGATAATTTTTAAAGATGGATATTTTGCTAAAAAATCACTAATATATTCAGAACAAATCAACATAACAATCATCGAAACAATAACTGCAGAGATAATTAATTGGATATTGTCAGTCATTCCAACCGCTGTAATTACTGAATCAAAAGAGAAAACGAAATCTATCATTGAAATTTGCAATATAGCTAATAATAAAGATTTTTTATGATGAGGTTTTTTGGCATCTTTTTTATCATCTTCAACACCTCCGTTAATAATGTCTCCGTATAGTTCATGGCCACTTTTTGCCATTAAAAATAAACCGCCAAGAATTAGCAAAATGCTTTTCCAAGAAATTTCCGCACGAAATATTGTGAATAATGGCTCGGTTAAACCCATTATCCAAGATAAGGTTAAAAGCATTAAAATTCTAATAATCAAGGCGAGAGATAGGCCGAATATTCTTGCGGTTTTTTTAATATTTTTTGGCAATTTATGAACTACCAAAGCAATAAATATTAAATTATCAATACCAAGAATAATTTCTAAAAAAGAAAGAGTGAGGAAGCTTATTATTATTGAATAATCGGGAATGATTGAGGCAAAGTTCATTTTATTTGTGAAATTGATTAATATTAAGAAATTTATTTTGATGCAAGAAGCTGATTACAGGCTGTATTGCAAGCCCCAATATTGAATAATAATCACCTTCAACCTTTTTAAATAAATGCTTGCCAAGAGATTCATATTTATAGCTACCTGCGCAACCCCAAGGTTTATCTATCTCGACATAGAGCTTTATTTGTTCTAAAGAAAGCTGACTAAGCCACATTTTAGCAGTAGTGGATTTTCTAAAAATAATTTTATTATTTAATATAATTACTACCGCATTATGTTGTAAATGCATATCATTACTCATCATTTGCAATTGGTTAATTGCTTCCTCGGCGCTATTTGATTTATTGATAATATTGCCTTCAAATTCACAAATTTGATCGGAGCCAATAATTAGATGATTGTCATATTTTTTACTTAAAGATCTAGCCTTGCCAATTGCTAGCTCTAAAGCTATTTTTTTGATATTAATACTTAAATTATTTTTACTTTGCTCAATAATCAATTGCTGTTTAGCTTCTTCTTCTAGAAACTCAGGAGATTCACAAATGAAGGAAATTCCAATATCTGTTAATATTTTTTTTCTTATCGCGGAATTAGATGCTAAAACTACTGGCAAATTAGAACTACTAGAAACAAGGTTCATTAATAATTTATTTTATTAGCAATCAGATTTAAAAAGCGATCTTCAAGATTGGGATCTTTTTGAAATTGCCCTAACATTCTTTTAGTGATGGTGCAAGTGCTAATATTATGAATGCCTCTAGTGGTCATGCATTGATGTTTAGCATTAATCAAAACCGCAACTCCCTTAGGTTTTAGAGCAAAATTGATAGTATCTGCAATTTGAGCAGTCATTGTTTCTTGAGTTTGTAGCCTTTTAGCAAAAACTTCAAGCAAACGGGCTATTTTACTTATTCCAACAACTTTTTGATTGGGAATATAAGCAATATGAGCGACTCCAATAATTGGTACCATATGATGTTCGCAATGAGATTCAAACCTCATATCTTTAAGCAAGACAATATCATCATAACCAGCTACTTCTTCAAAAGTTTTGCCAATAATTGCAACTGGGTCTTGATTATATCCAGAAAAAAACTCTTTATAGGCATTTGCTACTCTTTTTGGAGTTTCAATTAAACCTTCTCTATTTGGATTGTCTCCTGCCCAAGCAATCAGAGTTCTAACTGCCTCTTCAGCTTGTTCTTGAGTTGGGCGAATTATGTTTATAGAGTTTTTATGGGAATTTTTATTGATATTTTTATTGTTCATTCTTAAATTGTTTTAGTTTATAGCGGTTTTGATAACTTGCATATTAATGACTATAAATTTTATTAAGTAAATCTATATAACTTAGATATGGTCTAAATATTTTAGCCCATTATAATAAAAATTATTTATCAAAATACAAGTAAAATATTGGAAAAAATTATTATTTTACCTAAGTTAAAACTAGTAATTAAAAATTTTAAAACATCAATCAAAAACTATTTTAAATATATGAAAATATTGGCATTTGATAGTTGTAATTCTTGGCTATCTGTCGCTTTAACTGAAGATAAAAAAACAATTGCAATCAGCAATATTTTTGATAATCAAAAGCAATCAGAATTATTAATTTCTGAAATAGAAAAAATTCTTCAAAGTTGCAATATATGGTATCAACAACTTGATGCAATCATTACTAATCGTGGCCCCAGTAGCTTTACTTCGGTTAGAATAGGTTTATCAGTTGCTAGAACAATTGCAATTGCTAGTAAAATTCCAGTTTTAGCTTGCGATTATTTTGAAATTATCGCTTATCAATATTTGCAAAATCAATGGCTGAATCAATTTGCCAACAATAATCAAGAAGTTCCGATGATTATTGTGCTTGATGCCAGCAATGAAGAGTTTTTTTGTCAAGAATTTTTAATCACCGACAAAGATAATGATTGCAAATCAATAAAGAGAATAGACCAGCCTTATCTTGCAAATTTTGCTAATATTGAAGAAAAATTATCAAAATCTAGTTTTTTAATTGGCGGACCAGCAAAAATAAGCATCGCTAATCAATGTCAAAAAAAGAACATTAATTATTTTATTAACCCTCAAAACGAAAAATTAGAAGCAAATTATTTTGCAGAATTTGCTTTGGAAAAATTAAATGATAAGAATTTTTCTATTGAGAGCCTGAAAAACCTTGAACCTCTTTATATTAGAAACCCAAATATTAGTAGTAGAAAATAAAATATCGATTAAATTGCAAATGAAGAACCGCAACCGCATTTGCTAGTTGCGTTAGGGTTATTAACTTTAAAATAAGATGCACCTATCTCTTTTATAAAATCTATCTCCGCATTTTCAAGAAATTGCAAAGAAGTTTTATCGGTAATTGCAATATTTTGATTATTAGACCTTGCTATGATTATATCTTCATTAGCTTGTTGATTATCAAAATTAAAATTATATTGAAAGCCGTTGCAACCGCCACTATCAACGGTAATTCTTAAAAATTGCTTTTTAGGGTCTTGCTTTATTTCATTAATTCTTGCAATTGCTGATTCAGTAAGCTTTATCATAATTTATTTTTGTACATTTCTTTTATATAGCTCATCTAAGATTTTATCAAAACTAATATTGCTTGAAGCCAGTAATATTAAGGTATGATAGAAAAGATCGCAAACCTCATTGATTAGATCTTGTTTTGATTTTTGATTATCTCTTTGTTGATTTATAAAGGCAGCAATTATAACCTCGGTTGATTCCTCGCCAATTTTACGAGTAATTCTTGCCACTCCACCATTATGCAATTCTGCGGTATATGATTTTTTGCTGTCTTCCTTATCGTAAGGAGTAGTTTTGTTATTTTGATGATTAATTTTTTGATATAGCAATTTTGCTAGATTTTCAATTGAAAAATGATGATTTCTGGTTGAGTTTTCAATTATTGAGTTATGATTTCTTTTATTTTGAATAATTGATTTAGCCTTAGAATTACTCATTAATTCTTCACCAAATCTTGAATTATTGGTTTTTTTGATATATTTTTTTTGTGGCTGATTATCTTGAAAAGAATTTCTTGAATTTCCGCCCTCGCCTTCTGATTTAAAAGGTCTTGAGTTGAAAGGTCTTCTTGGATTTTCTCCTTCGCCTTCTGATTTAAAAGGTCTTCTTGGATTTTCTCCTTCGCCCTTTGATTTAAAAGGTCTTGAGTTGAAAGAGCTTGATTTGAAAGAATTTGATTTAAAAGAGCCTGTTTTGCTAGCCTTATTTTTCATAATTTTTAGAGATTATTAATTTATAGATATTGGATTCATAAATACTAACATCAATTTTTAATAGTTAAATAAAATATTCAATTAATTTTATATAAATTTACCAATGAAATTGTTGATTTTAAAACATACTTATTTTTTAATTGAAGGTTATAAAAATCTTTTAAATAAAAAATCTCAATAAAAAAAATCTCAATAAAAACCTAAGGAAAAATGAGCAAAAACAACAACACAACCAAAAAGGTAGCTAATAAAAATATTTCTAGAAGCGATATCATCAAAGAAATTCAAGAATCTTTAACTTTTGACGACTTGCTTCTTAAGCCAGCATTATCAACTGTTTTGCCCACAGATGCAGATACCAAAACTAGAATTACTAAAAAAATTAGCATTAATATTCCCATTATCTCTTCAGCTATGGACACCGTAACCGAGAGTCGTCTTGCCATTGCAATGGCTCAATGCGGTGGAATTGGCTGTATTCACAAAAATTTAACCATCAAAGAACAAGCCGATGAAATTCGTCGAGTAAAAAAATTTGAATCAGGAATCGTTATCAATCCAGTAACCATCGATGTCGATAAATCTTTGGGCGATGCATTGAATCTTATGCATACTCACGGAATATCAGGTATTCCAGTGGTTAAAAACGGTAGCAAAATATTGATGGGAATAATCACCAATCGCGATGTTCGCTTTGCAACCGATAAAAAACAGCCCATAAAAGAATTGATGACAAAATCAAATCTAGTAACCGCAACAAGCAATCTCGGCAAGAACGATGCCAAAGCTTTGTTGCATAAAAATAAAATTGAGCGAATTATCATCGTTGATAATCAAAATAATTGCATTGGCTTAATTACTGGTAAAGATTTAGAAAAAAATAAGCAATTTCCAAATGCTTCCAAAGATAGCCAAGGAAGGCTTATCGTTGCAGGAGCAACGGGGGTTGGCAAAGAGGGCATTCAAAGAACAGAAAGCCTTATTGAAGCTGGAGCAGACATTATAACTATTGATACCTCACACGGTCATTCAATTGGGGTTATTGAAACTATGAGGCAGTTAAAAAAATTATTTCCTAAACAAGAATTTATCGCTGGCAATATTGCCACCAAAGAAGCCGCCAAAGCTTTAATTGACGCAGGGGCAGATGCTGTTAAAGTGGGGATAGGGCCGGGGTCAATTTGCACCACTAGGGTTGTTGCGGGGGTTGGGGTTCCTCAATTTTCAGCAATTATTGATGTAGTAGAATTTTGCGATAAAGTCAAGGTGCCAGTAATATCAGATGGCGGAATTAGATTCTCTGGCGATTTAGCTAAAGCAATAGGAGCCGGAGCCAATGCAGTAATGCTTGGTGGCCTACTAGCAGGAACGGAAGAAACTCCCGGAGAAATTGTATTATTCAAAGGTAGGTCTTATAAAATATATCGTGGTATGGGCTCATTAGGGGCGATGTCTCGCGGGTCGGCAGATCGCTATTTTCAACAAGATATCAAAGATAAACTAAAATTAGTCCCCGAAGGTGTGGAGGGAAGAGTTGCCTATAAGGGCTCAGTTGCGGATGTAATTCATCAATTAGTAGGAGGTCTTAAATCTGCGATGGGCTACACAGGAAATGCCAATATTGAAGAAATGAGACATAATTGTCAATTTGTCAGAATTACTAATTCTGGGCTTCGAGAAAGCCACCCCCATTCAATTATCATAACTACCGAATCTCCCAATTATACAACAGAGAGTTAGTTAGAAAATTGTAAATTTCTAACTAAGCTTTTAATTGGTTAATAAATTATGTCACTATCGATCGATATTTTAGAAAATGAAATATTAGCAAAATATCCAAATGTGCTTGAAATCACCAGTTAGAAAGGTGAAAAAATATTTTTTCATCCTGCGGTTGCAATACCCAAAATAATCTCAAAATTATATAAAATATGACACAAATTGAAACAAAATTACAGGAACTTTTTCCTGAATTTAAAACTTACAAACAGCTAGAGCTAGAGCTTTATAAAGAAGATCGTTCGCAAATTGTTGAAAAACTGCTTTCTGTGCCAGAATTAAAAACTCATTTCTTTTACGAAGCAAGTGGTTACCTTGTGTTTGATGCCCAAAAGCTTATGGATTTTATTCGCCAAAAAGAAGTTTTTGCTTCTTCTTACACCAAATATAAAAACAAAATTACCCTTATGGCGGGCGAAAAATCTATCGCCAAAGAGCTTGGTGCGGTGGTTTTAAACTTTCCATTTAAGGAATGTGTTTTAGAAGGCGGAATGTCTACCGAAGACAAAAAACGAAGCGAAATATTCTACAACCAAACCCTTGCCCCCGAAGAAATTACAAGGCTTTTTGAGCCAAAAGTTTTAACAAATTTTATAAGGATTATTGCCAAAACATTAAATAACCCTCTTGAGGGATGGTCGAAGGCAGAGACTTCCGGGAGGGGTAATAATCTTTATAATCCTCTGTTCCCTCGAGATCTTATTTCTTCGCTTCTTCGAGATTCTATTTCTCCGTCATCCTGCGCGAAGTCGCAGGATCTAAAAAAACTAAATATGGATCCTGCAACTTCGTTTCACTTCGCGCAGGATGAAGAAGAGGTTCAAAATATTACCTACCGTGCCTGCAACGACATTATTAACGAAAACGAAGCCAATGAAATAAAAAACTCTAAAATCAACCACCAAACCGATAACCTACTAATTAAAGGCAATAATCTATTGGCACTTTATAGCCTATTGCCAAAATATCGCG
>CAMDGT010000062.1 GCA_945898025.1 Rickettsia typhi
CCAAATCGTTAAGATTTACTATTTCTATTTGCATTTATGCCTGACTAAATATGCCTGACTAAATTTGTTAAAATAACTTTTTATGAAACCTTGTTAGAAGCAGATAAACAAAGGCTTTAACTGGTTATCATTTTAAATAAATTAGGTTGAATTACAAGGGATTCTTGAATATTTCTTGAGATTTATTTTATAGGCTGTTGAGTTGATTTTGCGACAGTCTCATAAAGTGCAACAACTAATTTCTTGAAAAACCCCCGAAAAACCCCCGAAAAACCCCCGAAAAACCCCTTAAAAAACTATGGAGATAAAGGGTTTGGAGCTGAATTATTTGGGATTTAAGATTTTATGGGGCTGGGGGTAAATTTTTACAAGTGCCCTTAACTTTATTTTAAAAACAAAGCATCGAAGCTTATTTTTATTTTTTAATAATCAATCTTTTTATGTAAAAATTAATTGTTTCTTATTTTTAGATTCATAATGAAACATTTAAAATTTATGTTTGATTTCGTAAAATAAACTAAGATAATTATTTATTCACTAAATAAATTGTATCAATATTTGATTTTAATTTAAATAATATTCAACTAAAAACACCTATAACTTAAACTTAACTAATCTTAACTTTCATTTTTAATGAGTAAAAATATACATATAGATCTAAAGCATCTTTCAAATATTATCGACGGAGACATTGAATTTGAGAAAGAGCTTTTTAAAGTGTTTATTGATAATGGAAAGTTAAATATTGAGAAAATGGAAATATCTATTCAAGAAAATAGCGATGAATCTTGGTATGCCTGCTCTCATGCTTTCAAGGGCGCATCCGCAGCGATTGGAGTATTCCAATTGGCAAAAATTCTTGAAGAATGTCAACGATTAACAACCTCCTCGAAACAAGATAAAATAATAATACTTAACCAAGCAAAAATAGAATTTAACCACATACTCAACATATTATCAAGTAAGTACCCAGAAATATTACAAATATCTTCAAATACCTAATTTTATCCCCTCCAGATTTTTTTCTTAAATAATTTTTAATAATTTAAGAAAAAAATACTTGATTATTAAAAAGTTAATATTTATAATTCTGGACTAAAATTTCTTTTGACATTTAGAGTGCGTAGCTCAGTCGGTAGAGCACCTGACTTTTAATTAGGTGGTCGTTGGTTCGATTCCAACCGCACTCACCACTAAACCAAAAACCACACAATTTTAATATCTGCCAAAAATTATTAATAGTCTTTAAAAATTAAGGCAATATTCCCACACGGACTATTGCAATTTTCGAAATAGAGAGGGGTAGAGTGTGAATATTAAAAACTCAAAAAACTTCTAAATGCTAGTTAACAATTACAATCTTTCCAAGCAAATATTTGACGACATAGAATTCTTTACACCCGTGAAAGAAGCTATCGTTAACAGCATACTTGCAGAAGCGAAAGAAGTGAGAGTAATTCTGAATAAAAAAGATGAAAAAGGTGACCTTCTAAGCCACAAAATTGACTCAATCCAAATTGTTGATACTGGGCATGGTTTTAATGAAGAGTGCCAGAAATCATTCGAGAATCTAGCTGAAAGCAATAAAAGTAACTGTAAGGGATTGGGCAGGTTATCTTTTATACAAGTTTTTGATAACATAAATATCCAAAGCACCTTCCTCGATAAGGAGGGACAGTTAAAAACATTGGATTTCAAATTTGATGAAAATTTTAAAGAGATTGATCGAAAAAATTGCATAAAACCAGCAAATAAAAATGCAAAAACTGGCACGATAATTACTTTTAGCGGTATAAAAGACCTATTCGTTGATGATACCAAAAATCAATGTGATACAAGATCTTGTTTTGCAGAGGTTATAAATGATGTTTTACCTCATTTGTGCTTTAATGCCTGCAAATTACTGATTGAAACTAGTAATGAAGATAAAAAAGAATTCGATTTAAAAGATATTCAATGGGAAGAATGGAAAAAAGATGAGGAGATAAAAGTCAAAAATTCAGTATTTAAAATACGATATTTCAAATACGAAGTTAATGATGGAACTAGTAATAATTATTTTCTTTACCTAGCAAAAGACCGTGCTGTTAAGAAAGTTTTTCCGAGGGAATTAAAAAATTTTCCCGTAGATACTAATAAAAAGTTGATAGTGGTTGTTAGCTCTGATTTATTGGATTCAGAGGCTTCAGTTAATTGGAATAATTTTAAGATTATTAGAGGGGATTGGAACGAAATAAGCTCTAGAATCAAAAAAGAAATCGGGGGCTTAATATCTCATTTAGTAGGTGATTGGATGATTGAGCAGCATTTCAAAGCAGCAAAAGAAGAAAGACCTGACCTGCTCAAAATGATTGATAAAATTACTGGTCAAGAAAGATGGATAGGGATTTCTGGAAAAAGGGATATAATCGAAGAAGCCAAAAACATACAAAGCAGAGCGGTTTCCAACTTAATTAAGTCAGAAGGTAGTGAAGAAGATTTAGAGTTTGTTAAAGACAGTGCCTTGATGCAGCTAGTGATAACAAGATGGACGGATTTGTCAAAAGCAGCAGAAATATGTAATAATAAGGCAACCAGTGAAAAAGAAATCCACGATTTACTCTATACGCAGAAGACTGATTCAAACTCTGAAGAAGTAAATCGTTTGTGGCTTCTTGATTCTAGGTGGCAATATGCCGAATATATCTCTTCCGAAAATATCCTTTTGGAAATGCTTGGGCTTAATGAAGATGAAAAAGATCTGAATAGTTTAGAAATCTTTGCTAAACACGGAGTAGATTTAGCTCAAATAGCAGATAAATTGTCTGACGAAAATTTTAAGAAAGAGTTTAATAAGCGTCCAGATATTGCGATTTTTAACGATGATTCTGTTGTTATTATTGAGCTTAAAAAGCCCGGAGTTGACCTCATAAATCATACTGAGAAAATTAAATACTACGCCTCTCTAATAGCATTTCTGAGCAAAAATAAATATAGAAGATTTTATTGCTATCTTTTGGGTTCGCAATCTCCAATTCTAAATCATCCCTACAAGCTAACGGCTGATAAAAAAGGATATTTCGATACAGGAGATCTTTTTCTCAGAAAAAGAAATATTAGTGGAGAGATTGAAGAAGAATCAACTAACGCAAAATTTTATTATGAGATTTGCGAATATAATAAATTTCTAAAAGATTGCTATTTCCAGCATTTAGAATTTTTCAGAAAAATTGGTAAAAAAATCGAAAGATTAGAGCAGTATTTGCCAGAAAAATTTAGAGAAATAAAAGAGTTAAAAGATAACTTGTCTCAAGACTAGATTAAACATTCTGCTATTCTTCCTGTTGTTATATCTGAACGTAAATTCATTCACATCAAGTTGTAAATGTTTCTTACACCATTTCCAATCTATAATACATTATAATTAATTTCTAAAATTCTTTCATAAAATTACTGTTTTATCAATCTAAAGCAGTAAAAGATTATGAGAACAATAATAAATCAAGCATTAACACAAAAAGCTCAAGATTTTACTTCTAGAGTTAAATTCAGAAGGTCTTGTTACTAACAGACTAAAGGCAATTATTGCCTTTGGCTCAATAATTGAGAATGCAATTTCCGCCTCTAAAATTCTTGAAACAGAAAATAACATTAAGCTTACAATCGTTGATGCCTGCTTTGCAAAGCCAATTGATGAGAATATAATTTTTGATATTGCTCAATCTCATCAAATTTTAATTATTATAGAAGAGGGTGGGGGGGGGTGGCTCAATAGTTGCTAAGCTTTTTGCTGATAATAAGTATCTCGATAGTGGAAAATTAAAATTTCGCTCACTTTTTATGGCGGATAAATTCATTGAACAAAATGAAGTATCGCAAATGCAAGAATAATCTGGCATTGGCATTAATTCAATAGTTGCAACCATTCGCGATTTATTGTATTAATAAATTGAAATGAAATAAAGCTTTAATTAGTTAATTATGACAAAAATTAAGTCTCAGGATAAGATGGATGAAAATCAAATAGATTTTAATAAAATAGATTTAGAAAAAGCTAAATTTATCTTGCAAGAAAGTGACAAGCTTATGGATGTTAACTTAAAATGTTACGATGTTTTAGACAATAAAATTAATTTACTTAGAAGTCTTCTTATAGCTATTTTATCTTTAGTTGTTGTTTTAGTTAAATTGGCAGATACTTATTCAAGCATACTTCAAAATCAACCTCTAACACCATTTCTAACACCATTTCTAAGGCCATCTCTAAGGTCATCTCTAAGGTCATCTCTAACGGCATCAATGGTTTTAATTGGTGGATTTCTTGTTGCTTTAATAATTTTGGTGTTTGCCGGCAGAGCTCAAAGTATTTCTGGGCTTGAAACTTCTCCTTCAGAGCTTTCAAAATCAAAATATAATTCATCTGATTTGCGTGATTTTATTTGCTCTCAAATTACAACTTATTTCAAAATAATTCCTAATATTCAAAGAACTAATGAAGATAAAGCGAAATGGTTGAATCGCGCAAGTTATTGCACTTTATTGTCTTTGTTTTTGGTTTTTCTGTTTTATTTTTTTGATGCTAATCTGCTTTCTTGGATTTTTGTTTTTAGCTTATTTTTTGCTTTTAGTAACATACTCATCTGGAACTACTGCAGGTTTAGCTTTTGAATTTAAAATTAGTAAAAAGCTAGTCTAGTGCTATATTTTTGATTCTTTTTAATAGATTATAAATGTCAAGTTCTAATCTAACATCCTTTACTATTTTTGCCTTTAAAAACAATGATGGTGGCAATGATTAGTAAGAATGAAATGAAAACTAAAAATGGCAAATGTTGATATTGCTGATAAATAGTTAAAAATTTTGCCTTGATAATTGGGGAGTCTATTTTTCCTTCTTCATTTAAATTTATTTTATCAATAATTTTACCAAATGGGTTAATAACGGCGGTTACTCCAGTATTTGCAACCCTTGCAACCATTATACCATTTTCTATGGCTCTAATTCTTGCAATAGCCAGATGTTGATATGGTCCAGAACTATTGCCAAACCAACTGTCATTGGTTAAATGGGCAATAAAACTAGGTTTAAAATTATCCAATATATCGTTAAAAAATATAATTTCGTAGCAAATTAAGGGGCGAAAAGATATATTATTTTCTAAAGTAATGATTTTATTATCTTTTCCTGAGGTAAAATCCATCATTCCGCCAGTTAATTTTTGAATAAATGGTATGAATTTTTGAAATGGCACAAATTCTCCAAATGGCACTAAATGATGCTTATCATATGTCAATAAATTTAATTTTTTGTCAATTGCGATAACGCTATTCCACAGCTCTTCAATTTCATTATTTTGATTAAGCTCTATTCTTACCGCTCCACTAACTAGAGAGCCTTTGTCAGGAACTATTGGAGCTAAAAATTCCAGAATTTCTGAATCTTGATAAATGGGAAATGGAATAGCTGTTTCTGGCCAAATTATTACTGATAAATTAGGGTTTGGGTCTTTTTGACTTATTTTGATATGCTTAACAAGGTTTTTCATCTTTTCATTTTTCAGCCACTTATTTGTTTGCTTTATGTTACCTTGAACTAATCTAATTTGTTGATTATAATCAATTTCAAGAATTGATTTTTGATGAAAAACCCCATAAATAAAACTTGTAACAATCATAATGATTGCAATTATTGAAGCGGTAATATTGTTTTGACGATTAAAAGTTATTTTTATTTTAGAATTTTTAATTTGTGGTGATAAAATCAATAAAGGCAAAGATGAAATCAGTAAAACTAACCAGCCAAGCCCAAATGTTCCAGATATAGAGGCTATTTGTGAAAAATTTTCACTAGATATTAATGAATAACCCAGCATTTGCCAAGGGAATCTGCCGATAAGATCGAATCTTATTAATTCGCATAATAGCCATAATATTGAAAAGATGAGGTATTTATAATATAATGGAGGTTCTTTTATTAAAAAAATTTTAATTTTATTAATAATTATATTATAAAATAATGCCATTAGGGCGAAATTAATCGCTAATATTGATGGTATAATTATTAAAGCGAATGGAATAAGCCAAGCAAATTTTAATGGATCAACCAATAAAGATATTGCAACCCAATAAATTCCAGATAAGAAATATCCAAAACCATAAAAAAAGCCTATTTTAAAGCTTTTTATATTGCTGTTCGAATTATTGATTAATAAGAAGAGGCTGGCAACCGATATTATGATTGCGGGAAAGAAATCAATCGGGGCGAATGATATTGCGGATATTAAGCCGATTAAAAAGGCTAGAAATAGTTTATTTTTTAAAATACTGATTTTAGTTAACAATTTGGATTGATGTTTTTTGGGAATTGATGTTTTTTTTGGGATTTATATTTTTTGGTATTACGATCTAATTTCTATCTAGATTAATTCATTTTCAATTAATCTAGATAGATAGATTATGATTTAATGTTGCCAGTTATTGAAGCTACTTCACTGGCAAAATCAAGTTCCTTTTTTTCAATTCCTTCACCAAGAATGAATAGTTTAAAAGCCGATATATTGACATTTGCATTTTCTTGTTTTGCAAAATTATTGAGCAAATCTTTGATTTTTAATTTGTCGTCCATTACAAAATTTTGCTCTAGCAATACTACTTCTTCGTAATATTTTTTTATTCTTCCTTCCATCATTTTTTCAATTATGCTTTCAGGTTTTCCAGTAGAGCGAGCTTGTTCTTTCAATATTTCAATTTCTCTTTGTAATTTTGCTGGATCTACCGATTCAATTGAAATTGTATCTGGTTTCGCGGCTGCAATGTGCATTGCTATTTGTTTGCCAAGAGTTTCGATTTTATCTTTTTGAGCATTGGATTCAAAGGCAACTAAAACACCGATTTTCCCCATTTTATTTGGCACTACTGCATTATGGATATAGCTTACTATGGTTCCTTGATTAACTTTTAAAGTAGTAAGCCTGCGGATATTTATGTTTTCCCC
>CAMDGT010000063.1 GCA_945898025.1 Rickettsia typhi
CAACCAAAGGCAAATATTTTTTTGAAGTTGGTTTTTGCTGAAATTTCTTTTGCGTAGTGCAAAGCTCCATTTTCAGCATAGTTGGTTATGGCTTTTTGATCTGTTGAAATTATTTGGTTGTTATCATCGCAATATAAAACTTGTTTTTCAAGTTCAGATTTATTTTCAATAACAATTATGAAGTCTTTAGAAATGGCGGTAAATTCAGGAAAGCCTGATTTTCCCGCTCCTTTCTTTGAGGCAGTTTTTAAGGCTTCTTGAACTTCTTTAATATCACTGCAATTTGGTGTGTATTTTATTTTAGCACTTTCAAGACGTTTGCTTATAAATATATCAGTTTTTTTCTCGTTTGGCATTATTATGCGATTAATTCTTTATATGTTATATTCTTTTCTGATAGATTACTAAATAAGCTACTAATTCTATCTGTCTTAGGCATCTTACAATTACCTTCATTAAGTCTAAAAGTAAATTCATTTACATATCTATTCAAATGTTTTTTGCTAATATTGTGAAATGTACCGTGATACCCTCTTTTAACTATAGCCCAAAAGATCTCAATAGTGTTGGTGAAAACACCATAACAATTGCTTCTTGCTGTAGTTGACTGTACGATGAGGAATAAAGCCTTTTATTGACTTATACCTTTAAAATCATCAGCCATCAAGACACTATTTAAAACATCAACATTATTCTTTTGCAACTCCCCTTAAGTCAACAAATTTTAATCTCTTTTGAATGACAGTTTTAACTTTTACGACCTTAATCAAATTTATAAAATTCTTCGCCAATTTCTATTTCTTCGCGGTTGTTTTTTCGTCGCCATTCATTGTTATCTCTAAGAGAATAAATACAACCGCAATATTCTTGCTTGTAAAACTCTTCTTTTTTTGCTATTTCATACATTCTTGAAGCTCCGCCTGCCTTTCTCCAGTTGTAGGTCCAATAATTGATTCCTTCGTATTTTTTAACCACCCTTGAACCACAATCATTAATTTGATCCATATCTTTCCATCTTGAAATACCAAGCGATGAAGTAATAATTTTAAAATTATTTTCAAAAGCATAAAGTGCCGTTCTTTCGAATCTCATATCAAAGCATTTTGTGCATCTTTCTCCTCTTTCTGGCTCATTTTCCAAGCCTTTGGCTCTTGAAAACCAGTTTTGCACATCATAATCGGCATCAATAAACGGTATTCCTAGTTTTTCGGCAAATTTAATATTTTCTTCTTTGCGAATTAAATATTCTTTTTTAGGGTGGATATTAGGATTATAAAAAAATATTGTTAAATCAATGTTAGAGGCAATCATTCTCTCCATTAAATCTCCCGCACAAGGCGCACAACAGCTATGCATTAAAACTCGATTATCAGTTGCATAATCGGGAAGCTTTAGTAAATATTCATATTCTTGCTTTAACATAATTTAATTAATAATTTGCAATTGTTTTTTAGTTATTTTAGAAAAAAATATCCTAATAATAATAATTAATTTTTTCAAGTAAGAAATGCCAGAATTGCCAGAGGTTGAAACCATTAAAACCAGCCTAATTAATGCCAATATTATCAATGGCAAAATAACTGAAATATTTCGTTCGCAATATAAATTAAGAACCCCCTCCACTCTTGATTTAAAAGAGTTAACAAACCTTGCCATTAAAAAAATATCACGAAGAGCCAGATATTTAATGATTGAGTTTGATAATCAAACCAGCCTAATAATTCACTTGGGAATGAGTGGCAGATTACTACTAAAAACAGCATCTCCAACCGCAAAGCACGATCATTTTGCTATCAAAATTAATTATCAAAATGATGATAAATGGCTTATTTTCAACGATCCTAGAAGATTCGGGCTTATTGATTTAATTGATAATCAAAATATAAAGCAACATCAACTACTTGCGAAGCTTGGTCCTGAGCCATTATCTACAGATTTTAATCATCAATATTTAGCTAATAAACTTGCTAATAAGAATATTAATATTAAAACTAGCTTAATGGATAACCAAATTGTAGTGGGTGTTGGCAATATTTATGCTAATGAATCGCTATTTTTATCTAAAATTTTACCGTTAAGATCATCAAAATCAATTAATGATGCAGAAATTAAAAATTTAGTTAAATCAATTAAATTTATTCTAAATCAAGCAATTGCAAATAAGGGTTCTTCAATAAATGATTATGTCGATGCCGATGGCAATATTGGCAACTTTCAAAATAATTTTAAAGTTTACGGAAGAATGAATCAAAATTGCATAAAATGCTCAAATAAAATTGAAAAAGTAATGCAAAATGGTCGCTCTAGTTTTTTCTGTCAAAAATGTCAAAAATAATATGTTTTATAAAAAATTAAAATCCCTTACAATCATCATTAATTCTATCGCCATTCTTACAACCTCTTGCTCTGGCGCTAAAGAATTAAGCTCTACAAAATATGCAATTAAAACAAAAGAATGGCTAAAACAAGCCAAATATAAAACCTCTAATAATTTTAGCAAAATTTTTCATCGCGAAGAAAAGCCCGAAGAAAAGCCCGAAGAAAAGCCCGAAGAAAAGCCAGAAGAAAAGCCGGAAGAAAAACTTGAAATTATTGACGAAAAGCCAATTAGTCAGTCCGCACAAAGCAATAAAATCAAGCAAAATTTTGTTTATGGCACTAAAGATGTTCCGCTTGCCGATGGCTTAATTAAGATTGGCGAAGATAGCTTAAATTTCGATCTAGATTATGGTAGCATCATTTCATCTTCTTACAAAACCGAACAAAATATCTCAATTATTCAAAAATTTTATCAAGAAACCTTGCTACAAATGGGCTGGAATCTTACCGAAAATTCATCAGAATTATTGAAATTTACAAGAGATAATGAAAAATTAACCATCAATTTCAAAAAATCAAATGATCAAGAAATTAATCAAAAAAACGAATTGACCATAAATTTTACAGTATCTGCAACCGTTAACTCTTCCAATCAAAGCGGAATCTTCTTTGAAGAATAAAAATGACAACAATATTTTCTATCATAACCTCTACAAATGGTGGCTCCGTAGCAATAATTCGCATTTCTGGCGAAAAAACAGTTAACTGCCTTAATGCTCTTGGCATCAATAAAAAAATAGATCATAACCAAATATTATTTACAAAAATATATGATTTAGAAAATAATAAACTACTCGATGGGGCTGTAATTTCAAGCTTTGAAGCTCCTAACAGCTTTACCGGAGAAAATGTTATCGAAATAAATATTCATAATTCAATTTTTATTATCAAAAGAATTTTTGCCATTTTATCAAAAGTCGAAGATGTAGCAATAGCAGAGGCTGGCGAATTTTCTAAAAGAGCTTTTTTGAATGGAAAAATTGATTTAGTGCAAGCGGAGGCAATTCCTGACTTAATCAAGGCAGAAACGGAAATTCAACATCGACAGGCATTGCAACAATTAACAGGAGCTCTAGGGCAAAAATATGAAAATTGGCGAAGCGAGATAATTCAAGCCTTATCAATGATAGAAGCGGTTATTGATTTTCCCGAAGACGATTTACCTACCGAAATTATTAATTCAGTAGAAAATAAGGTGAAAAACTTAATTTCAGGAATAACTCTTCATCTGCAAAATAAATCAATTGGGCAAAAAATAAAACAAGGTTTAAGCCTTGTTATTATTGGCTCTCCAAATGTTGGAAAATCTAGTTTAATTAACTTTCTTGCCCAAAGCGAAGTGGCAATTGTTTCCGATATCGCAGGAACGACAAGAGATATAATCGATACTCACCTAGAAATTGCAGGCATGATGGTAAAAATTTCTGACACCGCAGGAATTAGAAAAACCAATAATCCAATTGAAAAAGAAGGTATTGAAAGAGCAATAAAAAGAGCAACCGAAGCTGATTTTAAAGTTTTTGTTGTCGAGTTTAATAATTATCAAATATTAACAGAAAATGCTCATCTAATTGACGAAAGAAGCTTAATCATCATTAATAAAATCGATAATAATCATCTTGGCGAAAACTTGAATCTTAGCGATGAAGAAATAATAAATTTAAAAGTAAATAATTGGCTACAAAACCTTGATAATCAATCATTGCGAGCAATTATAATTCCCGTCTCTGTCAAAGAAAATTTAAATATGAATAAATTTTTGCAGTCACTAGAAATAATAATTGGCAAAACTTTTATTATTGGTAGTAATGTTGAAATGATTACTCAACAAAGATACATAAATGCCTTGCAAAAGGCTTTGGAGGCACTCAAAAACTTTGATTTAAATAATAATATTGAAATAGCAGGAGAAGATCTAAGAATCGCCTCACGAGAAATTGGCAAAATAACCGGAAAAGTTGGTGTTGAGAATATTCTTGACAATATTTTCAGCAAATTCTGCATTGGCAAATAAAAAAAACCAGAAAAACCGATAATTATTACTAAACAGCCCCTTGTTTAGAGACTTTGTTTAGCAGAAACTTGATATGACAAGGCAATTTCAACAAATTCATCAGCTTCAAGGCTTGCTTTACCAATCAAGAGGCCGTCAATATTATCAATAGCAAGAATCGAGGCTGAATTTTTACTATTTACTGAGCCACCATAAAGCACTGACACATTGGCATTATTAGCAATTTTATTTTGTGATTTCAATTCATTAATCGTTGCAATTATTGCATCTGATATTTCTTTAATTTCTGCAATTGTAGGAACATCGCCACTACCAATCGACCAAATTGGCTCGTAAGCAATTAAAAGCTCAAATGATTGATTGGAGTCAAGCATTGCTAAGGCTTCTTTTAGCTGTTCTTGCACAAAATTAATGTGTTCTTTTTTGTTTCTAACCGCTAGATTTTCGCCAATACATAAAATTGGCATAAATTTTTGACTTATTGCTAAATTGAGCTTTTTGGCGATAATTTGATTATCTTCATTATTGAATTCTCTTCGTTCAGAATGACCAATAATTACAAATTCGCAACCGACTTCCTTAAGATTAAGCAAAGAAATATTGCCTGTAAAAGAGCCAGAAAGCTCGTAGTGACAATCTTGACCTCCGATTTTGATAATTTTTTCTTCAATTAGAATTTTATCAATTTCTTCATCAGTAAGACTAGAAAGAGTTTGATTTCTCTTGGCGATTATATATTCCAACTGCTCTAGACCCTCATCCATAACTTCACTATCGATATAATCGAGCAAAATAATTGCTGGACAAATTACAAAGGTAAGATTGTCAAATTTCTCACGATTGGAATAGAAAGCACGAAAAAACTTATCAAGCCATATATCTGTTGACTCGAAACCGTGATTCATCTTCCAGTTTGCAATAATAAAAGGTTTTTTATAAAGATTCGGCATTAATAATTGTTGCTATTGGTTCGCTCAGTAAATCTTGTCTCCAGCCACTTAAATGAATATTTAAGTTATTCGGCTGAGAAATGATTTTTTTTAAAATATAAGAATTTAATAAAAACTGACTACTAATATTGTGATCTTGAGATATTTTTGCAACTAATTTTTGTAGATTTTGTAAGGTTTTTTTCTGATCATTATTTAATCGTACCGATTCGTTTTTTTTGATATGGATAATATCAGTGTACGAGGGGTAGATGTCTAAAATTGTGGCTATACTAGAAGATATAAATTCGCTAATGTGGTTAAAAAGCAATCTCTTCTCCGACTGAAATTGATATATTGTCTGCTCGTTAATAATATTATTTGAACGAAGTTTTAGCAGTTTAATAATATTATCAACATTAACAGTAGCGATAATTCGATTAGATATATCGGAAACAATTTTTTTAATAAAATAACTTTCTGCCACTTCAATATTTGGCACAAAATCAATATCCACTAAATTTGCCTCTTGATTTCGGGTTTGTGAGTTAGATTCTTTATTTTCAAAATCAGGATCATTTGTCACCATATCTTCTTGCAACTCCTCTCTTTTTATCTCTTCGCCAAAACTAGCATTATAATTAATTATTTTTGCAATTATTTCATCTTCGATAAAATGTTGCCTCGGTAAATTAATTATCTTAACCAACTCCTCTCGCCACAACAAAAATTGATTCATGTGATTTTTTTGTTGATAACTGCAATCTCTTGGACAAATCTTGCGAAAAATATGGTCAATTTCATCGCTACAAGCAGTAATAACAAGATTAGAAAGATCTTCTTGCAACCAATTATTGCGATCTAATTTCGTAATATTTTGTAATAATTCTTGATAGATTGGAATCAAAAACAAAACATCTTCAACCGCATATTCTAGCTGTTCAACAGTAAGCGGTCTGCGCTCCCAATCGCTTCTTTGTTGATTTTTGTTGATTTTATAATTACAAAATTTTTCAACTAAAGATTGATAGCTTTGATTAATATTAGAATTGACTATATTAGACATTATTTGAGTATCGAAAACATTTTCTGGTAATTTGTTTTTATCTTCCGCATTGATATCATTATGAATTCTTTGCAAGATCTGCAAATCTTGCATCGAGGAATGGAAAATTTTAATAATTTTTTTATCATAAATTAATTTAACTATTTCTAACAAGTTAATTTTAGTTAAACAGTCTATTAAAAAGACTTCGATATTTTCTTCATTCTGAATTGCGATTTGAATTAATGATAATAACGGAAAATAAGTTTTTTCTCTTACAAATTCTGTATCAATAGCCATCATTTTAAACTTTTTGATTTTTGCTATTAACAATTTCAACTCTTGTTGACTATTAATATAATTGTGTTTTTTCATAAGAAAGTACTCAAAATTAATGTTATAATTACTTGTATATTCATAATATTATTAAAAACCTTGTAGCCAAATCATATAAAATTATGCATTTATATCAGATAGTAAGGCAGTGTTTTAAATGAATCTAGGATTTT
>CAMDGT010000064.1 GCA_945898025.1 Rickettsia typhi
CTTGGAGGATGATTTTTCAATATCTCGAATTAAGATCAACTTTCTACCGCCAAGCATTGCAAGAGAGAAGAATTCATCAAAAATAATTTGCCCGTCCTCCTCTTTAATTCTTTGACTCGTTAGATCTGCTACCAAAAAATCGTCATTTAAATTTGGAGAAATTTTATTAGCAACACTTAAAAAATGACGATTCACTGAAGGCTGATCATTGCCAAACAACAGGCATCCAGCTAGTTTTTGATTAGCGATATTCTTGATATAAGCTTCAACTTGATTGGCTTGAATTTTCATAATTTAATTAAAAATTTTACACAAAATTGTTTTTAGTTTTATTTCTAAATTGATATTTTCATCTTTTAATGTCAAATTATCGCAATAAATGACAATCGGATTAATAAAATTATTTTTATTGAATTTTAACATAGATTTAGGCAGTCTTTTGAAGATAGAATGACCTATATTAATTGGCTTAAAATCATTTGTTAAAATTATTTTATAAATATTTTCAATAGAAGAAAAACGAGGCTTATAGAGCTTTTTCCCTAGCTCCATTATGATTAAGGAAAGCAGTTTAATTGCCAAATGAAAATGAAGATTCGCCAACCATTGTTTTTCAATGATGAAGTATCCTCTAGAATTAAAATAAACAAACTTACTTGCCTCTTTCAACAATAAGTCGTCGCAAAAATTTCTAATTCCAAAAGCTTCGTCTCCTGCTTTTTTTAATCTTTTTTTAATTAACTCTCTATCTTCAAAACTATTAATAAATTTTCTTATTTTATTTCTTAAAAAAATATCTTCTTGATTACTTTCATCTTCATACCATGAAATATTATTACTTATTAAGTATTCCTGTAAATCAACTTTAGATATTGATAATAAAGGTCGTAAAATCGCCACCTGCTCTTGATAAAAAATTTCAGCAATTGATGATATGCCGTCAATTCCACTACCTCTCCATAAGCGAATAAGTATATTTTCTGCCACATCATCAATTTGATGACCTAAAAACAAGAATTTAATTTTATTTTTACTGCAAAATTCTGTCAATAATTGATATCGCATCTTTCTTAAATTTGCCTCAATATTAACTTTAGGAACTGTTTTTTTAGGAATTTCAATGATATGATGAGAAATGCTTAATTTTTGCATTAATTCTTGAATAGACTTAGCTTCTTCAGTTGACTCTTGGCGAAAATTATGATTAATAGTCAATGCACAAAGATTGATTTTATAAATATCACAGAAGTTTTTTAACAAAATCGTTAAAGCAAGTGAATCTGAGCCCCCAGATAAAGCAACACAAACATCCGCTGGCTTGTTGTCTAAAAAAAAACTCTCAACCTTGTTTTGAAAATATTTTTCTAAATACTCAATTCGATTAACTTGATTTTTAGACATTTAGTAGCTTTTAATTTAAAACATCTCTCATCGAATAGAAGCCATTTGACTTAACACTTGCCCAAATTACAGCTCTTATTGCCCCTTTTGCAAAAATATTGCGATTTGAGGCCTTGTGGACAAATTCAATTCTTTCGCCATCTCCTGCGAATATAACCTGATGATCTCCGACTACATCTCCGCCTCTAAGAGCGGTAAAACCTATTTCGCCAGCTTTTCTATGATTATTATTGCCGACCCTTGCCATTTGCGCAACTTCCGATAAATCAACATTTCTACCGTTAGCAACCGCCGATCCAAGCAACAAAGCAGTTCCAGAAGGAGAGTCAACTTTATTGCGATGATGCATTTCAAATATTTCGACATCAAAATCTTCTCTCAATATGGAAGAGGCTTTTTCAACCAAATTCATTAGCACGTTAACTCCAATCGACATATTTGCCGACCATATAATTGGGCAATTTTTAGCAAAATTTACCAACTGCTCTTTTTCATTATTTTCAAAGCCCGTAGTACCACAAACCATTATTTTTTTTTGCTTTGAACATTGTTCGGCAATTTTTATACTTAGTGCAGGAGATGAAAAATCTACTACCGCATCGCAATTTTCAACAAATTTCTCAATGTTGGAAAAAATTTTACCCCCCAATTTAGGATAACCTAAAAATTCTCCTAAATCTTGATTATCGAGATCACTATTATGACGAACCAATGCAGATGAAAGTTCAAGCATTCCGTCGTTGATGATGGTTACTGCTATTTCTCTGCCCATTCTTCCTGTAATGCCAGTTAAACCTATTTTCATTTATTTTATAATTTAGAGTTAATTTTATATTCAAAAAATGAGACAAACACACACGGATATGTGTAATTTTACATTATATTCTTTTAAATAAGCAAATTTAATATCACCATTTTTTTTCAAACTTTTTTCGCAAAATAATTGCGGTTAAATTAAGCATTATCAACAAGCCAATTAGCAACATTATTGCGGCGCTAGTTTTTTCTACGAACCCTGTTTCTGCGCTGTCTGACCATAAATAAATCTGCACTGGCATAACCGTCGCCGGCTCTAAAAAATTTTGGGGAAAATCGACAATAAATGCAATCATTCCTATCATTAACAATGGAGCGGTTTCTCCTAGGGCGCGAGAAATTGCAAGAATTGTTCCTGTCATGATTCCAGGAGTTGATAAAGGCAATAAATGATGAATTATTAGTTGGGTTTTTGATGCCCCAAGACCAATAGCACCATCTCTAATTGAGTTAGGAATTGACCTTATAGTGTTGCGAGTTGCAATTATTATAACTGGTAAAACCAACATTGACAAGGTAAAGCCAGCCACCAAAGTTGAGGCACGGGGCAAGTGCAAGATTTGCAAATAAAACACTAGACCTAATAATCCGTAGATAATCGATGGTATTGCGGCCAAATTATTGATGCTTATTTCAATAAAATCAGTGAATTTATTTTTTAAAGCAAATTCTTCTAAATAAAATGCCGATGCCACTGCAATTGGAAAAGAAAATATTAAGAATATAACGATTGTCATTATCGAGCCAATAAAACTACCAGCAATGCCAGCTATCTCTGGCTCTCTTGAATCCCCGCCCAGTAAAAATTGATAATTAAAAAATGTCTTTATTTTGCTTTCCTGCATAAATTGCAATAACCACTGTATTTGCTGTTTATTGAGCTTTGAAGCATCGCGGTGCTTAAAAAAAGCATCAACTTTTGCAGAGGCGCTTAACCAAAAAATACTTCTTTCTTGCCCCAAAGAGGGGTTTTTTTTAATTTGTTGATACAATTCAACTGCCGCATTTTTACTAAGCAATTGATAAGCATCGTTAAAATCACAATTACATTTCGCAAGATCTTTGGCAAATTTTTCATTTAAGGCATTTCTTATTGCAAAACGATAATCAGACTTACTTCCGCCGTTAAGAACCGAATTAACATCGATTTCCATAGCTATTTTAGTTGAAAAAAAAGCACTATAACCTTTTAAGACTATAGAAAAAATCATTATAAACAAAAAAGATATTGAAAATAGAATCGCCAAATGACTGGCAATTTTAAATCTATTTTCGCTACGATGCCTATTTTTAAGGCTTATAGCTAGTTTTATAGCATTTCTTTTATCCATTTTTCTTTTGATATTTTTTTATCACGATTAAAGCCAAAATATTAAAAATAAAAGTTACCACGAAAAGAGTTAGTGCTAGAGCAAATGAGGCAAGAGTTTTAGAGCTAGAAAATTCTTGATCTCCAGACAATAAACTAACAATTTGAGCGGTGGCGGTGGTGGTTGAATCTAGTGGATTGAAAGTCATCTTTGCAAGCAACCCAGCCGACATAACGACAATCATTGTTTCGCCAACTGCTCTTGAAACAGCAAGAATTATCGACCCAATAATGGCAGGCATTGCTGAAGGAATGATTACCCTTGATATCATTTCATAATTAGTGCTTCCCATTGCCAATGCACCATCATATAAAGACCTAGGAACTGAATTTATTGCATCATCGGTTAAAGATAAAATAAAAGGAATTATCATGATTCCCATTACAAAACCAGCGGATAAAGCACTTTCCGAAGCAATCTCAATATTTAATAATCCAAAAAATAGTTTAAAAGATGGAGCAATAAAAATAACCGCAAAATACCCGTAAACAACCGTTGGAATGCCCGCCAAAATTTCTAGAATCGGTTTCAATAAATCGCGAGTTGAAGATTTGCAATATAATGATAAATTAATTGCTCCCATTATACCAATTGGAACAGCGACAAACATTGCCACTAAAGTTATTAAAATGGTTCCTAGAAATACTGGAACAGCTCCGAATGAAGATTTCACAACTTCTTGACCGCTATTCATTGCCAATTGCGGATTCCACTTAGTGCCAAAAAAGAACTCTTGCCAAGCTATTATTTTAAAAAATTTACCAGCCTCTCCAAATATTGCCATCATTATCGCTACAGTAATAAAAATTCCGATTGTGGCACTCAATAAAAGAGATTTTTTAAACAGCCATTCTAAATGACTTTTGGCATTGAATTTATCGCGAAAACGATATATTGCAAAGAAAATTACAAAGGACGTGACTAAAGAAATAAAAAGAATTAGAAAGCCGTTTATTCCAGCTAAATACAATAAAATCAATAACAGCAATGCCCAAATTGAAAAACAGTAAGAGTAATGAGTGGGTAAAGAATGGGATTTAAAATTTATTTGCCTTTTAATTTTAGACCTAACCTGTTGATAAATTAGTTTTTTTTCTAAGGTTTTTGCTAAATACAAAGCAAAAAATAAAGCAAAAAATGACAAAATCATTGAATTGAACAATAAAAAATTAAGATATTACTAGATATTACTGACTTTAAAAAAATGCAACTAGGCAAATAGTAATTTAAAAAAACAAATTATCAATAGCAACCTGTTAATTACAACAATAAAAAAATAAACTGCCTTAATTCATTGAAGCAATTAGTGTCAAGTAGTTTATTTTCAAAATTTGCAAATAAAAAACTTTACAGTTTAAAAAATATCTAAAAAAATCTGTCTTTGAAAAAATATACAAAAATTGCTTGTTGTTTAACAATTACAAATAATAAAGAAATCCGCTTCACAAAGCCAATAAATTATTATCAATAAAATATTTAGATTAAATCTAACAATTAATAATTTATCCTTTTAAAAGGGTTTATCAATATTTAAAGCTAAAACAAAAGATTAATTTAATGGAAAACTCTATAAAAACAGAACAAAATTTAGAAACAAAAAACAACTCTGAATTTCTTAGCAATTTAATCAATATTTGTTGCGAAGAATTTGGCGAAGAGTTAACTAAAAAATGGCTTTCAACCCTTACAATACACACTATAACTGAAGGTGAATTAATCTTGGTCGCAAGTTCAAAATTTTTAAGAGACTGGATAATCAGAGAGTTCGTTGAAATAAAATCAAAAGCTAATCTCAAAAAAATTGCTCAAAAAATTAATCCAAAAATTAAAAAAGTCAGCATAATCCATTTAGCAAAAAAGAAGGTCGTAGAAACAAAAGAAAGTGCACAAAATGCTACTGAAAAAGTTAAAAGCATATCTAAATATGACAACATATTTGCATTCGGCACAGATTTAAATCCTCGCTTTAATTTTGACAATTTTATAACGGTTCAATATAATAAATTGGCAGTCTCGATGGCAAAAATAGCCTCTGGCTTTAAAGAGCAAAATAAAATTTTTAACGACAATATTCCTTTATTTATTCATGGCTCCGTAGGAATGGGAAAGACTCACTTAGGTCAAGCTATCGCATGGGAAATAAAAGAAAAAAATAAAAATAAAAAAGTCATCTATTTATCAGCCGAAAAATTCATGTTTCACTTTGTTCAGTCAATAAGAAGCAACGAATTAATATCATTCAAAGAAAAGATGAGATCTATTGATGTTTTAATAGTAGATGATCTTCAATTTATTGCCGGCAAACAAAGCACCCAACAAGAGTTTATGAATAGTTTTAATTCTCTAGTTGACGACAACAAGCAAGTAATTTTAATTTGCGATAGAGCTCCTAACGACTTAGAAAATATTGACGAAAAACTAAAGTCTAAAATTAGCGGAGGAATGGTTATAAATTTTCGCAACGCTGATTATCAAGATCGTTTAACTATAATCAAAGCTAAGGCTACTCAACATTTTGAAAAAGAAAATGCGCCAATTATTCCGCAAGATGTGTTGGAATTGTTCGCTAAAAACATAACCGCCAATATTCGCGATCTCGAAAGCGCATTAAAGAAAATTATTGCAGAAAAAGTGATATTAAATCAAGAAATCAACATTGAAAGCGCCTATAGAATATTAAAAGACTACAGTAAAATCAAGAATCCTGTAGCAGTAAATGATGTTAACAAAATAAAAAAAATAGTGGCAGAATTTTATGGCATAAAATTGAACGACATGATAAGCAACAGCAGAATGCAAGACACCGTAAGAGCTAGGCAAGTTGCAATTTTCTTAACTAAAGAATTAACGAATCTAAGCTTAAGTCAAATTGGCAATTATTTTGGCAACAAACATCATGCCACAATAATACATTCTTACAAGCTGATTAAAAAAATAATGTCTACACAATTAGCTTGCGAACAACAAATCAACCTATTGATTGATAAGATTAAAAGCTAAAATTGGTATATTATTTTGGGTCTAGACAACTTTAGTTGATTTTGATATCAATTAAAGCCTTAATTTGTCTATGCAAAACAAGTATATAAAACATTCCCACATTTACTCACAAATTTTTTATTTATTTTTTGAGTGAGTTGCAATTTGCTAAAAAGCAAATTGTCTGAGAAAAAATTTCGAGAGATTTTGAAATATTTTTGTTTTGATGAAACGGCTAATAAAACTTCAATTTATACAAAAATTAGCAGAAACACAATCAATAAAATTTATGACAAAATTCGAC
>CAMDGT010000065.1 GCA_945898025.1 Rickettsia typhi
GTTACGTTTATTATCATTGCGATATTTGCGAATAATCCAAATAGACCGTAGAAAGTTATCATAAATATAGCGACGAAAATAATGCCCGCTACCGAAGCTATTGCTCCTTGCTTAATTGAGTCTTGACCAAGCGATGGGCCGATGGTTCTTTCTTCAACTATCTTAAGGGGGGCTGGTAATGCTCCCGCTCTTAATAATAAGGCAACTTGTGTTGCTTCTTTAATTGTAAATGAGCCGGAAATAATGCCAGAGCCTTGATTAATTACAGAGTTTATTCTAGGTGCGGTAACAACCTTATTGTCAAGGACAACGGCAAAGAATCTACCGATATTTTCTTTGGTAATTTGAGCAAACTTTTTTGCTCCAATATTGTTAAAGCGAAATGAAACGGCAGGCTCCCCTTGATAATAAGTTGGGTTTGCACTTATTAAAAGCTCTCCACCTAATATTACAGGTTTTTCTATTGAGTATGGGTTTCCTTCGTTGTCATAAATTGTTTCAGTATTTATAGAGGATGATATAACTAAAGAGTTGTTGATAGTTTTTTCGCTAACGAAGTGAAAAGACATTTTGGCCGTTCTGCCAATTATTTCTTTAAGGTTTTGGTTGTCGAGATTTTTTTTATTTGTATCTGATTGAGGAACTTGCAATAAAATTTGACTATCGCCTTGAGGCTGAATCGTTGGTTCTTTGGTACCGTTTTCATCAATTCTTCTTCGTAGTATTTCTATTGATTGTTTGATTAGATTCTTCTTCATTTCAGAAATTTCTGTATTTGAAAAAGAAAGCTGTATTTTGTTTTCTGAATGTTCTATATCAATTTTAGGGTAATTTTTCTTGATTATTTTGATTGCTTCTTCTGAATCTTTATTTTCATTTACTGTAATTATTAGCTTATCGCCTGTGATTTCGTTGGTTATTTTTATAGAGCCATCACGTAGTAGGTTTTTAATGTCTTCTTTGAGGTTTTCTACTTGTTCTTGAATATATTGATTGAACTCTACCTCTAATAGTAAATGTGACCCACCTCTTAAATCAAGACCTAGACCAACTTTGTTATGTGGTATTTTTTCTAATATTTTACTATTTCTAAAGAAGGAAGGTAGAGAGAAAAAGATTGCTGATATAGCGATTAAAGTAATTAAAAAGATTTTTGTTTTCGAGAATTTAAGCATTTTCTAAAATTTATTTCTTTAAAAGCTTTTTACTTTTTTCAATTTTGCTTGATTTTTCAATTTTGCTTTTATCAATAAAGGCTTCTGTAATGTGATTTTTAGCGATTTTGATTATTAAATTATCGGAAATTTCTAAGTCAAAAAAAGAGTTTTTATCAGGGTTTGATTTTATTTTGCCGATAATTCCGCTAGTTGTAACAACGACTTCTCCAATTTTAAGATTATTTATTGTTTCTTGATGTTGGCGATGCTTCTTGCTTTGTGGGCGAATAATAAAAAAGTAAAATATTACAAAAATTAAAATCAAAGGAATAAAATTTGCAGGAGCGAAGTTGTTTTCTTCCGCTGCTTGTGGAGCAGACTTTTCTATTGATTTACCAGCGACTAAAGAGTTAGTCTCGCTGTTTTTATTGAAATCTTCTGACATTATTTAACTGATTTATTCTTTTAAGGATTACTTTCTAACTAGCTAGAAAGCTTTTGTTCTTTGAATTCAACGTGTTTACGAACCACAGGATCGTACTTGCTGAAAAGCATTTTGTCTGTTTTTTGTTTTGGGTTGCGACGAGCAAGATAGAAATAGCCAGTTCCAGCGGTGCTAACCATTTTAAATAAGATAGAACTTCTTTTTGATTTTGAAGCTTTAGGTTTTCCAGCCATATGAATGAAATTTTAAGTGTTTATATTAATTTACTTGATATATTGATTTTGTAGTAATCAACTTACTAAAAATGAAATATTTCAAAAACTGCTTTTTAAAGAGGCAATAATTTTTAACATAATATTTTTTTAGTCAAGAAAAACAAATAACTTTATTTTTAAAAAAAAATATTTAATTTTTGTTTTTAATATTTTCAAAAATAACTCTAAAATAACTCTAAAATAACTCTAAAATAAATGATAAATAATAAAAGTTCTAAGATTATTGATGGCAAGGCTATTGCCGATAATCTCAAAAATGAAATTGCTCAACAAGTTAAGGAGATTAAGCAAAAATTTTCTATTACTCCTACATTAGCGGTTATACTGGTTGGAAGTGATCCAGCTAGTGAGGTTTATGTTGGAAATAAAGAAAAATCTGCTCATTTTGTAGGCATGAATTCAATGCAGTTTAAATTTTCTGACGATATTAATGAAATTGATTTAATTAAAAAAATCAATGAACTTAATTCTGATAATAATGTTCATGGAATATTGGTGCAATTGCCTTTGCCTAAGCATATAGATTCAAAAAATGTAATTAAAGCAATTGATTCAATAAAAGATGTTGATGGCTTTAATATAATAAATGTGGGTAAATTATCGGTTGGAGAGCTAGAGGGCGAAGATTCAGCAATAATTCCTTGTACACCTCTTGGTTGTTTGCACTTAATTAAAGATGCAATTTCTAAATCCTCTATTTATAGCACCTTAGTTGGTTTAAAGGCCTTGGTAATTGGCACTTCAAATATAGTGGGTAGACCAATGGCAAGGCTTTTAATGTTAGAAGGTTGTACGGTTACAATTGCTAATCGCTCAACAAGAGACTTAAAATCCGAGTCTTTACTTGCCGATATAGTAATATCAGCAACTGGAGTTCCAAACCTAATAGATGCTTCAATGATAAAAAAAGATGCAATAATTATTGATGTTGGAATTAATCGTATTAATGTCGATGGGAATAAAACCAAAATAGTAGGTGATGTTAATTTTGAATCTGCAATTACCGTTGCTTCTTCGATAACCCCAGTTCCTGGTGGAGTTGGGCCAATGACAATAGCTTACTTATTAAAAAATACCCTTAAATGTTGTTTAAAAATAATCAATAAAAGCTCTAAAATCAATTAAATACATTGCCATTTCTTATGAAAAAAAAATCATTATTAAATCGAATAATTAGCAAAACTAAAAAATTTTCGATTGTCGCTCTTATAAAAAATAACATTCGTTTATCGGTTATTTTCGTTGCCATATTGTCAATATTGGCTTTAATATCAATATTTTGTAGTTTTTATCAAAAATCTCAAAATGAAAAATACTCAGCTTTGTTATTTGAGGCTATTGCTAAATCTAAACAAGGTCAAATAGAAGAGGCAAAAATTGCCTTCAAAGAAATCTCCAATTCTTATTTTTCTGGTTCGACAAAGCCAATTGCAAAGCTAAATTATGCAAATTTATTGCTTTCTCAAAATAAAATCGATGAAGCGAAGCAAGTTTATCTAGAAATTAATCAGTCAAGAGGCGGTGAATTTATTAAAGATCTTGCGGGTTTTTTATATGTAAAAATTATTGTTCAAGATGAGAAATCTGCATCCAATCAACAGGCAATTAAAGATATAGAAAAAATTGAAAATAAAAACAAAAACTTTAAATATCAAATAATTGAGCAAAAAGCCAATTTAGCAATTATTCAGCAAAATTTAGACCTCGCCTTCAAGGCCCTTACTCAAATTGAGAATACTAAAGATTCTTCGCAAACTTTAAAAGAAAGAGCGAAAGAAAAATTGCAAGTAATTTTTGCTAAAGGCTATAAACCAAATAATCAAGTTAAGTAAATAATGTCAAAAATTGTTCTTTTTATTTTGTTAAGTGCGGTCTTTTTAACCATTGGTTGTGCTCGAAATAAAAAAATACAATCCATCGATCCGCAATCGATTGTTAGTTTGTCAACATCGATAAAAGCAGATGACGAGCTTAAAGACATTAAGATAGATATTCCTGAGCAAAAAACAGTTAAATTTTGGCCTATAAACATTCAAACAGATCTTGATATCGAAAATATTCATAAGACATTTGACTATAAAAAAGAATTACCTGACATCAAAAAATCGATAGTTTATTATAAATTTTCTATTAATAAATCTAATAATGTTGGTTCTGTAGCTATAATAAATAAAGATATTGCTTTTTATTTAGAGCCTTCTGGTTACTTGGTCGCCATTAGTTTAGAAAGTAAAAAAATTAATTGGCGAAAAAAAGTTTTTAAAAAAATTAATGTCGCCTATCGCTATCCTAAAATTGGCGAAAATCAAGAAATAATTTTTTCTATTATAGGGGATAATCAAGTTATTGCAAATCGCAAAAAAGACGGTTTAGAGCTATGGCGAAAAGAAGTTTCTGCAATTCCAATTGCGATGCCGATAGCCAATCAAAATATACTGTTAATTCTTACTAACGATAAGCTTTATTGCCTAAACTCTAACAATGGCGAAATAATATGGACTCATTCCGCCTCTACAAGTTCTCTTAACTTAGTTGGGAGTTCCGCTCCAATTATATTTCAAGATTTTGTTATTGTTGGATATAGTTCTGGAGAAGTTTATAAGTTAAATATTGCAAATGGTGAGGTGAGATGGTCTAGAAATCTCAACATAAAAATTGCCAACAGCTCTAATTTTTATCTTAATGATATTGATGCGAATATCATATTAAAAGATGGTGCTATTTATGTGGCTTCTAATAACGGCATTTTAAATGCTTTTAATTTAGAAAATGGCGAGAATTTATGGGGCAAGACCTTGTTTAATAATGCTGAATCCGAACTTTTTTATATTGGCAGTGCTTCTAACTTCTGGTTGGCGGGCGGTTTTATATATAGTATTAATAGCGAAAATCAATTAATAATTATCGAGAAGAAAAGCGGTAAAATTAAGCAGATATTTAACCTTCCTCATTTTAAAAATCCTAAAAAACCGCAGACTAAAATTATTTATAATGGTCTTGTTATGGCAGGCGATAAAATAATAATTTCTAATGCTGATGGTGATTTTATTATTTACAATCCGTTAGATAATAAAATAGAATATTCTTATATTGGCGGTTTTAAAAATAATCATGCACCAATTGTTGTTGATAATAAAATATATACCAACTTCTCCAATAGTCTATTCACGGGGCTTGCTATCTTGTGGTAAACTTTTTAAATAATTAATATGCAATTAAATTCAACTATATTTTACGATGCAAAATGAATTTGCTATTGATAGTCATTGTCATTTAGATCTTCTTGAGAAGAATGGCTATAATATTGATGTCGTTGTTGCTGATGCTATAAAATCAGGGGTCAAAATCATGCAAACCATCTGCACGAATTTTGATGATTTAGATAAGTTGATTGCTTATAGCAATAAATATGATGAGGTTTATAATTCAATAGGCCTTCATCCGTGCAATGTAAATAAAGAAAATATTCTTAAGGTCGAGGATATGCTAAAGTTATGCAATAAAAGCCCTAAAATCATAGGAATTGGAGAGACGGGTCTTGATTTTTATCATCAAAACGATAATCATTTACTGCAAAAGCAAAGCTTTTTGAGTCATATTGAATTATCTCAAAATACTGAATTGCCATTAATAATACATAGTCGCAATGCCGATAAAATGATGATCGATATTTTGAAGAGCGAACAAAAAAACTGTAAATTCCCCGCCTTGTTACATTGTTTTTCTAGCTCGGCAGAGCTTGCAAATATTGCAATTGACCTTGATATAAAAATTTCTGTTGCTGGAATAGTGACTTTTAAAAATGCCAAAGAATTGCAAGATATAATCAAAAATATTCCTTTAGAATATCTAATGATAGAAACTGACTCCCCTTATCTAGCTCCAGTTCCATATAGAGGGCAAGTCAATCAGCCTGCTTTTGTAATTGAGGTTGCTAAAATGATTGCGGTAATTAAAAATCTAGATCTAGCAACCATATTATCTCAAACCACCAGTAATTTTTTGAGTATTTTCAAGAAAGTAGTTTTGTGATTAACGATTAATTTAATTTGCAATGTTGGGTATAAAATTTAACAAAATTATTATTTATGGATTGGGAATTTCAGGCATTTCGACATTAAAATTTTTTGCTAGAAATTTAATTAATTCTCAAATTCAGCAATATGACTTATATGCAACCGATGATAATTTAGAAAATATAGAAAAAGCAGAGCAAAAATTAATTGCAGAAAATTTTCCATTTTTAGATAAAATAATTTTTACTAAAAATAGTGAAATTATTTATGATGAAAAAACTATAATTAGCTTTTCCCCCGGCATTCCGCTTTATTTTCCAAAACCCCATCCAATTCTTGGATTGATTGATAAAAGCAAGGCTAAGCTTGTGTGCGATATTGAGATTTTTTATCGCCTTAATCGTAATGATGATTTTATTGCAATTACAGGCACTAACGGTAAATCAACAGTGACCGCTCTTGTTGGCTTTTTATTTGAGAAATTACAATTAAAATCGGCAATTGGTGGTAATATAGGCAAGCCTTGCTTTGATTGCGAGGTCAAGAATAACAATAAGAACAAAGAAACGGCATTTATATTCGAAACTTCTTCATATCAACTTGATTTGCTTTCTGATTCTCATTTTAAAATATCCGCTCTCACTAACATTACTCCCGACCATCTTGATCGCCATAATTCAATGGATGAATATATTAAAGCCAAAAAGAGGGTTTTTAATAATCAAAATCAAGAAGATTTTGCAATTATAAATATTGACAATATTGAATCTAGAAAAGCCTATGAAGAATTACTGAATAATCGTCAGCAAAAAGTAGTGGCAATTTCCACTAAAAAACTTCCGCCAATATTA
>CAMDGT010000066.1 GCA_945898025.1 Rickettsia typhi
AATTATAATGTATTATAGATTGGAAATGTTGTAATATAGAATGCAATTTGTAAATAGTACTTTCAGCAGTTGGTGTGCCTTACTTCTCTATCCACTTTCCTTGGAATTTTTTATAGCTGTTAAATTTTCCTGCAACCTCTCTTAATTGAGAAATTATTTTTAAACTATAATTACTATCTTCGTTATAGAAATAGCAAGCCTTCTCAAATTTAGAGATAAAATTTGTTGTTGTTTTTGTAGTTAAAATTAAATAATCAGAATTATTGACATTTTCCTCTTGATTGCTTATAAGAACAGGTTGTCTCTTTGGGTTAAAATCTTTGTCAAAAATTGTGCTATGTCCAATAAATTTAGTTTTACCAAAAGACCACAAGCCTTCATCAATATCTTTTGCTTGTTGCTTTGCCGATTCTTGATTTTCTGTATCTAGTAAAATAAAAGCCCTTTTTTTTTCTTCAATAATTTTTGTCAATAAAAGTGCTATCGACTTAACGATTGACTCATCGCATTGATAACAATTTATTTCAATATTTTTTTCTTTCATTAATTTAAAAAATCATTCATTACTTGTTGAAAATGCTCTATATTAACATTTTTTTTAATAATCGCTTTACCTATTGACTCAAGCAAGATGAAGGTTAGTGAATTATTTTCGACCTTTTTGTCGCGATAAAGACTGGAAGTAAGATTTTCAATATTCCAGATATTTCTGATTTTTTTAGGTTCGATAATAAAGCCAGCAATTTTTAAATGTTTTATAATTTGCTTATATTCATCAATATTAATTAAGTTGAAATTTAAAGACATTTTGCTTGCCATTGCCATTCCTAGGGCTACCGCTTCTCCGTGCAGTATTTCATTTGAATAGTTGGTTTCGGTTTCAAATAAATGTCCAAAGCTATGTCCAAAATTTAGCAATGCTCTAATATTTTGTTCTTTTTCATCAATTTCAACGATTCTTGCTTTTATTTCGCAAGATTTAAAAATTATTTCTTTTAAAATCTCTTCTTCCAGAGAAAAAATTTTATGATAATTTTCTTCTAAGAAGTGAAAAAATATTTTGTCGGAAATTAAGCCATATTTTAATACTTCTGCATATCCCGATTTTAAATCACGCATTGGAAGTGTTGATAGTAAATCTGTGTCGCAAATAACTAATTTTGGCTGATAAAAACTACCGATTAAATTCTTGCCAAATTTACTATTAATTGCAGTTTTCCCTCCCACCGAACTGTCAACTGATGCCAGTAATGTTGTGGGTAATTGAATAAAATCAATGCCTCTTAATAGAATTGATGCGATAAAGCCAGATAAATCTCCCACTACTCCGCCACCAAAGGCAATGATTAAGGATTTTCTATCGGGGTTTAAGGAGATTATTTCCTCGCATATTTTTTCAAGATTACTAAAAGATTTAGATTTTTCACTAGCCTCAGTGATTAAGAAGTGTGAAGCTATATTAATTTTGTTAATTATATTATTAAGCTTTGTAAAATGGAGTTTATAAACATTTTCATCGGTAATTATAAAAATTTTACTATATTTTTTACCGTCTTTTATGAATTCTTCTAATTGATGTAAGGAATTCTTGCCAATAATTATGGGATATTGAGTATTGTTTGTTTTAACATCGATTGTTTTGTATAAGCTATTTGTCATTTTATATTTAGAAAGGCTTTATAATAACTAAAAATATTATAATTATCATTAATAATGTTGGCACTTCATTGATAATTCGATAAAATTTTTGGCTATGTGTATTTTGATTATTGGCAAATTTTTTTCTCCATTTAGCAAGAAACATATGAAATATTGCTAGTAGAACTACTAGGGTGATTTTAAGATGAATCCATTTTTGTTCGAATCCAATTTGATAAGCTAAATAAAAGCCAAAAATGAAACTAGCGATCATCGCAGGATTCATTATTAATTTCATTAGTTTTAATTCCATTTTTTCAAACATTTGATGAGCTTGTGAATTATATTCTACCTGACAATGATAAACAAATATTCTTGGTAAATATAGTAATCCTGCCATCCAGGCAATAATCGAGATGATGTGCAGAGCTTTTATTATTTCGTAAAGTTCCATAATTATTTATTTAAAGTTATTAACGATATCCAGAAAAATATGATGTCCATACATTTGATTTATGATGTGTATATTTGCTACGATAACAAAGCCAGAAAGAATTTGTCCATGCCATTTCGTAGTCAGGGGAGTTCATCATTCTGTATCCATCTGCTTTATTGTTTTTATAAAAGCTTTTATAATAAGTGTTTGCTCCAGCTGAAACACCAACTTCGCAACCATCTCGCCAACCATCTTTAAAGTCTTGAGAAGAATTTGGGTCTACGGGCATAATTCTTATTTTGTCATCTGTTTTTGAAGATGCAAATCTTTCTCTGAAGTTTAATTTAGATTCCTCGGAGCAATTATTTAAAATTAGAGTTATGAATATGATTTTTAAAATATTTTTTATCATTTTTAAATTTTAATGTGATTGTAATGGTGAATCTTTAAAGGATCTGTATTGAACAAAAGTTTGGGTGTGAAGTATGCAAGAAAACATGCCTTGAGACCAGCCTTTCTGATAACCTGGTAATGCTTGAAAAGATCCGCTACCAAAATCAGGACCACCTTTTCTTTTATAAACCCAAGAATTTAAAAATTGATTACTTACTGCCAATGCAGATTTGCAACCGTCATGCCATCCGGCTCTATATTCTATTGGACCGTCTGGCACTTTTAAATCTAGTGTAATTGGTTGATGGAATCCTTTATTGTTTGCATTACAAGCAAGCAAAATTATAAAAATAATGTTTACTGACAAGATTTTAATTATTTTTTTACTCATAACTTATTTTGTGAAATTATTCCGATATATTTCAACTAAATGTTTAATAAAAACCGATATTATTGCCGTTAAAGGCATTGCAAATATTATCCCTATAAAACCAAGGATAGAGCCAAAGAAGAATAGGCTGAATATTATCCACAATGGGTGAATGCCGATTTTTTCCCCTATTAACTTAGGAGTGATGAAGTTTCCCTCTATAAATTGTCCAAAAATAAATATTCCACTGATAAGCGATAATTTGTAAAAATCAAAACCCCAATCAAAAATACCAACAATTATTGAAATTGCAAACCCTGATACTATGGCAACAAATGGAATAAAGGAAAAGAATCCTGTGAGTAGACCAATAAGCGACCCAAAGCTTAATGAAGTTAAGCTTAAAGATATTCCGTAAAATAAGGCCAGTATCATGCAGACATTGAATTGACCTTGTAAATATTTTATTAATAAACAATCTATTTCTGTGATAATTTTTTTAATAAAGTTGTAGTTATTTTTTGGGAGCAGGTTATTAATATTGTTAATCATTTTATTCCAATCTTTAAGGAAATAGAAGATCAGAATGGGGGCAATAAAAATTATTGAAAATACATTAAGAATAGATATCGATGAATGCCAAATGCTGGCAGTTATATTCTGGCTTGATTGACTAAAATAACTAACAATGCCACTTGATATTTTTGCCGTTGCTTCTTCGGAGTTAAAAAATTCTTGTTTATTAATTAAGAAATTATTGATAACTGGGTTAATGTTAGCAAAAAAATTATTAATATAGTTGGGTAAGTTGTTTATTAGGCTGGTTATTTGGCGATATAATAATGGCATTATAAAAAATGCAATCAGAATAACCGATATTAAAAAAGAAGTAAAAATAATATTAACAGCATGATTGTGTTGGATAGTAAATTTTTTACTAATAAAAACCACAAGAGAATTTAATATATAAGCAATTATAATTGAATAAATAAAAGGTTGAATGATATTTTTTGCAAGATTAAAGAACAGTATTATTGATGCTATTATTGCAATACAAATGATTGTTTTTAAATTAATTTGAACTGTTTTCATTAATTGATTTTTTAATTATAGAAACAGTAAATTGATTATCTTCATTTTCTTTTTTCTTTATTGATAAGTCTATGTTTTTAAAATCTTCAATGATTTTATTTTTATTCCCAAGGTAGTTGCCGGATATTGTGGTTTTTTGTTTAGAAATTGATTTTAAGAAAATATTACTCATTAATCCGCTATTAATAATTTTTTGTTGAATTTTTATCCAACTCTCAAAATCGTTGATTTCTATATCAAGAGTTATGTTATTTTGATTTATTTCGTTGTTAATTAAATTTTTATTATTTAGTAAATATTCAATTAATTTTACAGACACTTTATCGATTAATTCTGAATATTTTAAAAAATCAACATTAACAAAATTTAATATAACAGTTTTTTTAGGGTTCTTAGAAAAATTTTTTACGATAATTCTTGCCTTATTTTCAATTTCATCATATTCAAATATTACTAAATAAAGATTATCCGATTTTTGTTGAATTAATATTGGCTCAAAATCGAGATATTGTAAATCTTCAATATTTTCATTATTTATTATTTCAAGATTATTGATTTCGTTTTTGAGAATCAAGATTTCGTTATTAGTAAATAGTTTATTTTTTTGCAATGATTTTTCTAAAGAGCTTCTCCATTCGTTTTTCTCCTCCCAGATCATAAAGTTATTGCCTTGTTTTTTTACAGGAAGAATTAATATATTGTGTTTGTTGACATCTTCTAATTCTGGTTTTTCAGCTTTATTTATGGCTAGATTCTGGATTGAATCGCTATTGTTTAAAGGGTTATCTTTTTTATTTTTTAAATAAAAAGCGATAAACTTTTTTGAAAAACTAATATTTAAGGTTGCTTGGTAATTATTGTTAGAGAATTTTTCTAGCAAAATTTGTTCCGATTTAATCATTTGCTCTAGTTCGTTATCGGAAATTTTTTCAATATTTTTACTAATTTTTAATCGCTCTACCAGCTTTGTTAATGCTTGTCTTCTGGCATTTTTAGTGGCAATTATTTTTGCATCATTGGCAGATTTTCCACTTGCTTCAACTTGTATATTTTGTATTAGATAAGGGCTATTTTTAGAACTATCAGGAGATTTTGATGCAAGTTTTTCGAAGTTTGGCTTTGATTTTACTTCGTTATTTTCTTTTGTTAAAGGTTTTACAGAATTAGTTACTTCTTTATTTTGTTTAGATTGAGAAGGAAGCGGGTGCCGAAAAGATTGAGCTGAGGCATTGCTTATAAAGCTGATAATTCCAAATATAGATAGTGATAATCGAATAATTGCTAGGTTTTTCCTGTACATAAATTTATGATGTTTGTTATACTTAACATATTTTAAATATTTAGTTTATTTTTAAAAAAATAAAATTAATATTGCAATTAATTACTTTAATTATTTTAACTTAAATTTAAAAAAATGTCTATCCCTAAAGAAAATCTTAGCTATAAAAATTCTGGTGTTGATATTGATGCTGGTAATAAGTTAGTTGATATCATTAAACCATTCGCAAAATCAACCTCAAGATTAGGTTCAAGCCCCGATTTGGGTGGTTTTGGGGCTTTATTTGATATAAAAAAATGCAATTATCGAGATCCTGTTTTAGTTTCTTGTACTGATGGAGTTGGAACAAAGTTAAGAATTGCTATTGAAACTAATAATCACAATGAAATAGGAATCGACCTAGTTGCAATGTCAGTCAATGATTTAATCGTTCAAGGAGCGGAACCGCTGTTTTTTCTTGACTATTTCGCTTGTTCAAAATTGGATATTAAAATTGCCTCTTCAGTAATTGAAGGTATTGCTAAAGGTTGTAAGCAAGCAAATTGTGCCTTAGTTGGCGGTGAAACTGCAGAAATGCCGGGAATGTACAAAGAGGGAGACTACGACCTTGCAGGCTTTGCGGTTGGAGTGGTGGAAAGAGATTTAATTCTTCCCAAAGAAACTAGTGAAGGAGACATTCTAATCGGCTTATCTTCTAGCGGAATTCACTCTAACGGATACTCTCTCATTCGTTATATTTTAGAAAAAAACTCACTTAATTTTGAAAGTGAATTTTGCGGTGCTCCAATTTATAAAACACTCTTAACTCCTACTAAAATATATGTTAACTCTTGTCTAAAATTAGCGAAAGCTTCAAAAATTAAGGCGATGGCACATATTACAGGGGGCGGTTTAGTTGAAAATCTGCCAAGGGCTATAAATAAAGAGTTAACAGCAGATATAAACTATAATTCATGGGAAAGACCAGAAATTTTTAAATTTTTGCAAAAAATTGGTGATGTTAGCGAAGAAGAAATGAGAAAAACTTTTAATTGCGGTATTGCTATGGTATTAGTTGCAGGCCCTGAAAATGTTGATTTTATATTAAATTCTTTAAAAGAAGATAATCAGCAGGCATTTGTTATAGGAAAATTGGTAAAATTATAATTATGATAAATCGCAAAATCTCTGTTCACTTGCAAGATTATCCATCAGTTGAGTTTTTTGAAGATGAGTTCGAGCTTATTTCGCAAATAGATCTTATCCAAGAAATATGTAGTGTCGCCTTAGCAATTCGTGATAATAAAAATTTAAGAGTTCGTTTGCCTTTAAGGTCTCTTACTATAATTGGAAAAAATACTTTAAAGCTTCAACCTTTTTACGAGATTATTGCCGATGAAATAAATGTTAAGCAAGTTTTTTTTCAAGAAGATATTGGAGA
>CAMDGT010000067.1 GCA_945898025.1 Rickettsia typhi
CCACAACCAAAATTCATAAAAAACTTAAAAAACCTTGCCAAATTAAGTTGTAAAAATAAGATTTTTTGAACTTAGTTTTTAATTTAAAAATTCAAAACCAAAAAATCTCTGAAGTTCAAATTTATTGGGTTAAATTTCGATTTTTAGAGACTCCCTTAATAACTAGAAAATCACAATGGAGCATCGTAAGCCTCAATTAAAAAATATAGAACAAGACAATAGTTGGTTAGATTTTCAAGAAGTTAATAGAATAATAGAATTATGTTTCGAAACAAGCCTTACAGAAATAAAAAATATTGATGAAGCATCACCAGAAATTAAAGACTTTGTACAATTATTTTCAGGTCAAAATATCAGCTTATCCACATTCCCTTTACGTGATAATAAAAATAAATTCTATATTTTTACCGATGGAACTTTTTTTGGCTATGCTTTTTTAATAGATAACAAATTCGCACATATTGATTATGCTCATAAAAACTTATCTGAATCTGATTTTATAAATAATAATAAATATGTTATTGAAGAGGGTATGTTGTTGCAAAAAGATACTATTGAACATAATGGTTCTTGTGGCTTTGGCACTGCAACTGATATTTGCGAAATAATTTTTAAAATTAATGCCGGCCAAGATGATTCAACAATATTAAAATGGCTAAAAAATAAAGAAATAGGACAAGAGCGAAAATTAAAAATTGGGGAGAAAGAATTCTCAACAAATTCTTGGCATTTGGATGCAAAAAATAATTTGGTTGAATTACTGGATCAATATCCTGCACCTACAATTAATATAATTCCTGAACCAAAAGCAGTTGAACAATCGTCAATTAAAAATAATAAATCAAATAATCAACTAATTATCAACCCAGATAATGAAGGCCTTTATTGTCAAGGCTTTGAAGTGGTTATTAGTGATAAACAAACAACAGAAAGAGAGGAATTAAAAATTTTTGATCCAATTAAAGAAGATATTAAAGAAGATATTGATTATGCATTTTGCAAGCAAAATCAACAAAATAATACAAACTCAGCTTCTCATAGTTTTGGTTTTCGCTTTAATTCCGAAGCTGGAAAATTAATTGATACTATTAATAACGGTGCAAACGATGCAGAAAAAAACAAAGCTTGGGAAGATCTGCTAACAAATCATGATACTGTAATCTTTAAATTAGCTTCAGATGGGCAAAATTATATAAGATTTTATTTGAATCGTGATGCAAACGGAAAAATAGAATTTGCCTTTGATGAATGTTTATTTAGTAAGGCCGATGCTTTAGAATTGTCAAAAAATTTCACAAAATACGATGAAATTAAAGAAAAATCAAAAACAACAATTAGTAAGAATGAAAGATTTGATATTTATTTATATTGCAAAAGTGGTTCAAGCAAAGAAAATGAAGATAATCAAATATTAAAAGCTGATTTCGAAACTCAAAAACCACGAAATAAAATTACCAATATAAGTTTATATAAAAAAAACCAGTCAATTAGTGCAATAAAATAGTGCAATAAAAATTGATTAATTTGCTATTTAGCTATTGGCAAAAATTTCTTGATAAACCCCAATGGTTTTATCATACATTTGTTGATTAGAAAAGTTTTGTTCGACATGAAGCCTTGCTTGATTGCTAATTTCTTGATATTTTTCTTGATTCATTGATAATATTTCATCAATTTTCTTTGCCAGCTCTTCGGCATTATTTGGCTCTACTAAAAAACCCATTTTTTTGTCAATAATTGTTTCTAGAGAACCGCCAATATTGGTTGCAATAACAATTCTACTTGAAGATTGAGCCTCAATTGCTATTCTGCCAAAAGCTTCTGGCCTTATGCTCGTTGACAATATAAGATAAGAAATTGCAAATGCAGATGGCATATCTTTACAGTTACCAACAACTTTTACCTTCCCCTCAAGATGAAGGTCAATTATTTTTTGTTCAATCTTTTTACGAAACAATTGATGGCCATGATCAGAACCTACTAATATACAGAAATAGTCTTGCTTAACCATTGTCAAGGCATTTAGTAAGAATTTATGCCCTTTCCACTCGGTAAATCTAGCGGGGAGCATTATTATTTTTTTATCATCGGGAAGATTCCATTTATTGATTAAATCTATCATTCTATTTTTTGAAATCACAGAAGAATTAAAATATTTTAAGTCAACTCCGCGGTGAATAACCTTTATTTGATTAAGCTTATCGATATTAAGATTTTTATCTAGTGGATTTTGATAATTATTGATAATATTATTTTTAATAAAATTTGAAACGGCGATAATTTTATCAGCTCTAAGCATTATGCTGTTATAAATTTTTTTAATAGAAGAATTTTTTATGCCAAGAAAATTTAGAGAATAAGAGCCGTGAATTGTTGAAACCAAAACAGCAGAAGATTTTTTTACTGCATAATAGGCACTAATCATTGGGGCTCTAGACCTAAGATGCAATATATCGATTTTATGATCTTCAATAATTTGCGATAGTTTTTTAATATTTTTAAATATTACCAACGGATTTTTTGAGTGGACTGGCAATTTAATGTGCCTTACTCCCGCCTCAACAAGTTGATAAGTAAGAACACCGCCATTTGAAATGACAATTGAGTTCCAGCCTTGATTTTTTATTGCCTTAGCAATATCAACAACACCCCTTTCAACTCCACCGCTTTCTAGGCTAGGAATAATTTGAGCAATGGTTTTTTGAGAATTAACTAAATTCATTATTTTGTAATATTAAATTTTCTCTAAAATAGTTTGCTCTCGATTTGCTCCCGTAGATATAATTACCGCCCTAACCTTGCATAAATTCTCAATGTAAGAGATATATTTTTTAGCATTTTGAGGCAGAGATTCTCGAGAATTTATACCTAATGTAGAGCTTTGCCAACCCTCAAATTCTTCATAAATTGGCTCTATTAAGCTCCAATCGGCAATGTTATTTGGCATATAATCAATAATTTTGTCATTAATTTTATAGGCTACACAAATTTTTATAGTTTTTAATTTATCCAAAACATCAAGTTTAGTTAAAGCCACCTCATTTACCGAGGAAAGTTGAATTGATTTTTTAATTAAGGCCGCATCAAACCAACCACAACGACGATTTCTGCCCGTTACTGTTCCAACTTCGTTGCCATTAATTCTTAAAAATTCACCAATTTCATCATTAAGCTCGGTAGGAAAAGGACCAGAACCAACCCTTGTAGTATAAGCTTTAACAACCCCTATTGTTTTATCTAAGTTTTTAACACCAAGAGTTGAACCAATTGCCACTTGCCCAGCAATTGTATTTGAGGAAGTAACAAATGGAAAGGTTCCGTAATTTACATCTAGCAATGCTCCTTGAGCGCCTTCAAACATAACAGAATTAAGATTCATTAATTTTTGAGCAATTACAAAAGATGACTGAACCATTGGTAATAAATCGTCGCGGAATTGATTAATTTCTTCTATTAATTGATTGCTAGATATTTCTAAGGCTCCAAGACTTTTTCTTAAAAGATTGTGATAAAATAAAAGATTTTCAATTCTTTCATTGAGAATGTTTTGATTGTATAAATCACATATTCTAATCGCCCTTCTCCCGCAAATATCTTCATAAGCAGGGCCAATGCCCCTGCCAGTAGTGCCAATTTTATTTTCCCCCTTCTTGACTTCAAGCAGTTGATCTAACTCGCGGTGAATAGAGAGTATTAACCCGCAATTATCAGCAATAGCAAGGTTTGAGTTATTAATAACAACACCCATTTCTTTGAGTTTATTGATTTCAGAAAGCAATGCTAAAGGGTCAAGAACAACACCACTACCGATTACTGAAAATTTGCCTTGAATAATGCCCGAAGGTAGTAAACTTAATTTATAGGTTGAATTGCCAACCTTAATAGTGTGTCCAGCATTGTGGCCGCCTTGAAAACGAACCACAGCATCAAATTTATCAGCCAAGAAATCGACAATTTTACCCTTGCCTTCGTCTCCCCATTGCAATCCAATTATTGCGATATTAGTCATATTATAATTTTTTAAATTAATTTATTTAGTGATTAAAGGCATTATTATTGCCATTTTTAGAATTATTAGATTTTTTATCAAAATTTGCTTTACGATATTCTTTTTGCATCGAAAATACTTTATTGCAATATGGACAAATTGCAGATTCTTGTTTATTGAGCTGAAGGTAAATAAGCGGATGCATTGAAGATTCATCTGAACCACCACAACTAACTTTTTTGCTATTTACAAAAATAATATCATTAAAATTATTACGAATCATTTTATTTTTAAACCAGATTTACTAAATTAATAAAATTAGAAGTCAAATTATTAACAAACCCCTATTTCAGCAAGAAAAGCCTGATCAAGATTGTTTTTATTATGTTTAACTTTAAAGCCATTTACATCTCCATAGTAAACTATTTTTTTATTATTTAAAACTGCGATATTATTACATATTTCGTCCATATCCGCTAAAATATGGGAGCTAAAAAAGATTGTTTTATCTTGTTTTTGATATTTAATTAATTGCTCTTTTAAGGCGATTCTTGCCTTTGGATCTAAGCCACTCATTGGTTCATCAAGAATTATTAATTCACTTTCACTTAAAAATGTAGCAATTAATCCAAGTTTTTGAGTCATACCTTTTGAATATTTTGTAACTCTTGTTTTTAAAATGTCAAAATCGAGCTCTAATGAATCGCACAGCTCTTTTGCCTTAAAAGAATCGTATTTTTTATGATAAAAACTAAGCACAAATTTTATAAACTCTTGACCTTCTAGTTCAGATGGAGGAGAAAATTTTTCTGGCAAATAACAAACTTTTTGACGAGATTCTGGTAAAATTCGAGATTTTCCAAAAATTTTCACCTCGCCATCACTTTGATCAAGGAGATCGAGAGTAATTTTTATTAAAGTAGTTTTGCCCACTCCGTTTAAACCAATAAAACCAAAAATTTCTTTGCTTGAAACCGAAAAATTAACTTCATCAAGAACTTTTTTATCGTTAAATGATTTTGAAACATTAATAAATTGTAGAGGTAAAGTCATGATTAATTAAGATTTACATTTTTTCTTGTTCAAGATGTTATTAATTGCCAAAAGAGCAATTGAATATCCATCAACGCCAAGACCAGATATTAAGGCATCAACTACGGAGCTTAAATATGAATTATGGCGAAACTCTTCTCTTTTAAAAATATTAGAGATATGAAGCTCTATTTTTGCACCTTGAAAAATTTCTAAAGCATCGCGAATTGCTATTGAGCTATGAGTATAGGCTCCAGCATTAATAATTATACCATCGACATTATCAATAGCCTGATGAATAAAATCAATTAGTTCAGCTTCAGAGTTGCTTTGATAAAATGTAGTTTCTAAATTAATTTGCTTAGCAAGTATTTTGCAATCTTTCTCTATCTCTTTTAAACCAACAGCACCGTATATTGCTGGATTTCTTTTTGCCAACAAGTTGAGGTTAGGACCGTTAATAATTAATACCTTATTAGACATTACGATTGATGAAACCCTCTTTTTTTTTTTTTTACATAAGATCTTAATTGAATTCTAATGAAAATAAAAATTGTAACTGGAATCGAAAAAAAGTAAACAGACCCAATAAAAGTAAGGGTTAGCCAAGGCTTTATAATTAAGCCTATTGCCAGCAAACAAATTGCTATCATTGTAAGGTAGATAAATTCAGTATGAATTGGTATTTTTTTAATTGAAATTGTTGGCACTCTACTTGCCATTAAAATTGCAATCGAAGCAACATAAGCCACAACATTTTCTGCTTTAGTATAAAAACCTTCATCGAACTCGAAATAAAGTATCATCGGCAGAATTGCCAGCAAACCACCGACTGGAGAAGGGATGCCTTTAAAAAAATATTTTTCCAATACGGGATTTCTTACTTTTTTTACACTGTCAACATTGAATCTCGCTAGCCTTATTGCTGTACAAACAGCGAAGAATAGCACCAATGCCCAATCAATCGCCTTAACATCATAAAAAGAATTTAACCAGAAATAGAGAGCAAAACCGGGAACGACTCCAAAATTAACAAAATCGACGAGAGAATCTAGTTGAGCACCGAAATCACTGGTGGAGTTCAAAAAGCGCGCCAATCTACCGTCAACACCGTCAAGAATTGCAGAAATTAAAATTAAAGTTGCGGAATGAGTGAAATCTTGGTGAAATGCATAACGAATTGCTGATAAGCCAAGGCACAAACTAATTAGAGTTACAAAACTAGGGACTAACAAGGCAAATGTTAAAGGCCTTTCATTTAGATTGACATCTTCTCTTTCAAGCATTAACTCTTGATTTCTTGATTTTTTGTTCATTTTATACTTTTTTTAAGTAGTTAAAATTTTCTTTAAAACAATTTGATGATTGAATTAATATTTAGATATTTTGCTTTATTTTTTAAAAAACTTCACTTAATTTTTAATTACAGGCTATAAAAAAGCAATAAATTAATCAAAAAAATAAATTTTTCTTTATTTACTAAAATTTTAAATTAACTTGCAAGCCTTAATTATTCAAATTTAATCTATAAAAAACAAGACTAAAATGCTTAAAAATAAATCGAAGATAACCAAAATTAACGATGC
>CAMDGT010000068.1 GCA_945898025.1 Rickettsia typhi
ATTGAAAGCAAAAATCACCACCAACAATGTTGGATTTGATTTTACTGCTCTATTGACAATTTCACGAATATGTTCATCGGCAAAAGAAAATCCAAAGACAAATAAAACAGCGTTTTCTTTGTCAATATTATTAGAAAACATTCTTAATAATTCATAATAATGAAGTTTAAGAGTTGTGTCTTTGAACTTGTTTTTATTGGGGTTTATCATCACAAGCTGATCATAAGATGTGATGAATTTTTCTATTTCTGAATCGCTATCTTTAATTTTCTCTGCTTCTTTTGAATCGCTATCTTTAATTTTCTCTTCTTCTCTATAAATCTCTGCAAAACCATGGTCTTTATTGTTTTTTTTACTTAAAAATTTTCCATCTTCATCAAAGCATTCAACTAAACTTTCTTTTGCTAAATTGCATTTTTTCAATTCTTTAACCACACTCAACCGATTATCATAATAAATATTTGTTTTATCTTTGTCATATTTCCAATTCAGGCTTCCGTGTAGCTTAAACAAATTAAACAAAGGCAGGGTTGATTGGTAATCATAATAACTTGAAACCTTGTTGATTATATTATGAAAATTTTCTGTTCCAAACTTCGGGTTCATCCTGCCAGAAAAGCCATCATTAAAGCTGAGTGAATATTCTTCTAGAGCCACATCAAGAAAAACATCAATATTGGTGGTAAATAAATTTACTTGCTTTGGGTAATTATTTGATTTTTTTGATAAAATTGTTTGTAGCGATTCTAAAAATATTTTGTAGTTATTTTTTACTTCAAATTTTTCACATTCTTTATTGCAGGAATTATCGTCGTTACAAAAAATTAACTGCAAATTTTTCTCAATGCATTTTGTAAAATAGTGATTTTTGATCGAGGCTTCTATTATCTTTAAAACTTTTTCATTCGTTTGTTCTTCGCTAAATCCATCTTTTTTATCAAAATCTTCCATTGTCTTTTCTATATCTTGCAAGGTTTCCAAAAAGGGTTTTGAAGCACCAGAGCCTATTAAGAAATTAAGGTTAGCGCTTTCAAGAAGCTTTTCTATTTCTTCAAATTTTAGTTCGTTTTTCATGATTGTTTGTTCTATAATTTCTTTACTCTAAATTTATCTATAAATGATTTTTGCTGTATAAAATAGGCAATATTCAGGCTAAAAGCTTCGCTGGAAGCAATTTAATAAATATTAAAGACAATTGCAAGAAATTTTAGGAACTTGCAATTGCAGTGGGGAGGGGTTAGAAGTATTTTCAATAAAATTATGGCTTGAGAACTTCCCTTCTTCGTCATCCTGCGCGGAGTCGCAGGATCTATTGCCTTTCTGGTTCCTGCAACTTCCCTTTGCTTCGTGCAGGATGACGGTTGGTAGTGCGGGATGGCAGGTGAGTTGGCTTCGAACTCTCCCCTAACGGCAACAATTTTTTTTGGGGGGGGGTTTTTAACCCCTCAAGATTCTAACGGCAACAAGGGGTTTCAACCCCTTGCGGTAAATACATTTTCGGTCATGATTAGAGACAAGGGGCTAAAACCCCTTGTTGCCGAGGAGGAAGAAAATCCAGCATAACTTTAACAAAACTGAATCCTTCCAACGATTTCATTTTCACAACCCTCCCCTCAAAAAATGATTAAGTGGGGAGGGGCAAAGATTTTTGTTTTTAATTTTGATTTTTCTAGCTAGACTATTATAAAAGCGAGATTATTATGCCAGTTTACAAACCTTAAATTTCCTTTAAATCAAATAAACTAGAATATTATTATGGCTTTTGATAAATTTAATGATGAATGTGGAGTTTTTGCTATTTATGGCTCTAGTGATGCCTCGGTCAACACTGCTCTTGGGCTTCATGCTCTTCAGCATCGAGGTCAGGAAGCTGGAGGAATTGTTTCCATGTCAGAAGACGGCCTGTTTTCCGCTCATTTTGCAGATGGTTTAATCTCTGATCACTTTAATAATCAAGAAATAATAAGTAAATTAATTGGCAACTCCGCAGTTGGTCATGTTCGTTATTCAACCGCGGGCAAGAAAACCGCAAGAAACTACCAGCCTATTTATGCTCAATTAAGCTTTGGTTTTGTGGCGGTTGCTCATAATGGCAATCTTACCAATGCAATTGGCCTAAGAAATAAGTTAATTAAATCGGGGGCAATATTCCAATCAACAATGGACACAGAAGTCATTATTCACTTAATGGCACTTAGTCAAAAAAATACCATTACCGATAAAATAATCGATGCTTTAAGTCAGGTTGAAGGGGCCTATTCATTGGCTATCATAACTAAAGAAGGAATATTCGCAGTGCGAGACCCTAACGGAGTTAGACCGCTTTCCTTGGCAAAACTAGGAAGCTCTTGGGTTGTGGCTTCAGAAACTTGTGCCTTTGATATTATTGGGGCAAAATTTGAACGAGATATAAAAAATGGCGAAATGCTGTTGATTAATAATGATGGGGTTAAATCGCTTTTTCCCTTTGTTAATAAGTCTCCAAAATTCTGCATTTTTGAGTATGTTTATTTTTCAAGACCAGATAGCATTATCGAAAATAAAAGTGTTTATGAAATGCGAAAAAGAATTGGTCGAGAATTAGCTAAAGAAATTAAAATTGATGCCGATATCGTGGTTCCAATACCAGATTCTGGGGTTCCTGCTTCAATTGGCTATGCTGGTGAGGCAAATATTCCTTTTGAGCTGGGGATTATTCGCAATCATTATGTTGGCAGAACATTTATTGAGCCTACCGATAAAATTAGGCACTTTGGAGTAAAATTAAAACATAATGCTAATAATGCGATCATAAAAGATAAGAGAGTTATTTTAATTGACGATAGCATTGTAAGAGGTACTACCTCAAAAAAAATCGTGCAAATGATCCGTGATGCAGGAGCAAAAGAGGTTCACATGCTAATAGCTTCTCCGCCAACTGTTGCCCCTTGTTTTTATGGGGTTGATACTCCAAACCGCGAAGATTTAATCGCCTCTAATCATTCGGTTGATGAAATAGCAAAAATAATTGGAGTCGATTCTCTTGCCTATATTTCAATTGATGGGCTTTATCGTGCAATTACTGCCGAAAATAGAGATAACGGCAATCCGCAATATTGCGATGCTTGCTTTTCTAATCAATATCCTATCCGCTTAACCGACAAGGATGGTAGCGAAATACCGTTATTTGAATTTGCTCGTTAATTTCTTCTGCCTATGTTTGGTTTTTCATTAGCGGAATTAATCTTGGTATTATTGGTTGCTCTTATATTTATTAAGCCCGCCGACCTTCCTGAAATTGCTTATTTTATTGGCAAAATATTCTTTAAAATAAAAAAAACTATCAACAATCTTAAAAGTCAATATTATAAAATAGAGCAAGAAATGGGTCTCGAAGAAATAAGGCAGGAGCTCGAAAGGGGTATGGCTGATGCAAAAATTAACTTAGAAGATAAAGAAGAAGATGGGGTGGTGATAGTTGATATATACGGCAATGAACATATTGTGAACAAAGAAAACCTTCCCAATACAATGAATTCAAAGAACAAAGAATTAAGCGATGAACAGATGCAAGAAAATGGGCAAGAAAATGGGCAAGAAACTGGGCAAGAAACTGGGCAAGAGATTACACAAGAGATTGAGAGGCTAAATTTAGAAAATAAGCAAAAAAATAACCAAAGCTAAGAAGGCAACAATCAATTGATTTTATAAATCTAGATGCAAATTAAATTATATCAAATAAAAATCTAGCAAGAAATATTTTATCAATTATTAAAATTTAAAATGCAACTTTAAAATGCACAAAGAAATTTCCAAAAACACTTCAATGCCTTTCTGGCCCAATCCTCTTGGTCATCGCGATATTAATTTAGGGCTGGAGAGAGTTCTTGATTTATTGGCTAGGCTTGATAATCCTCATTTAAAATTACCGCCAATTATTCATATTGCAGGCACCAATGGCAAAGGGTCAACCTTGGCATTTGTAAAAGCAATTCTTGAACAGCATAATTTAAGGGTTCATTGCTACATATCGCCTCATTTAGTTAATTTTAATGAAAGAATAATTATTGATGGCAAGCCAATTGCAGAAGATTTTCTAAATTTATTGCTTAATGAATGTAAGCAGAAGGCGGAAATTGAGCCTAAAATCGAAGTAACATTTTTTGAAGGAACGACGATAGGAGCAATATTCGCCTTCTCAAAAATTGAGGCAGATATTGTTTTGCTTGAAACGGGAATGGGCGGTAGGCTCGATGCAACAAATGTTATTTTAGAGAATCTCTGTTCCATTATTTCGCCAATTGATTTTGATCATCAAGAATTTTTAGGCGATTCTTTAGAGAAAATAGCTTTTGAAAAGGCTGGCATTATTAAAAAGAACTGCCCCATTATCGTTGCAAAACAAGAGGAAAATGTTTTTTCGGTAATTGCTAATCAGGCTAAAATCAAATCTTCGTTGATGATAAGTTTTGGCAAAGATTTTGGCATTAATGATTCTGACGGTAAAAAAATATATTGGCTAAAATCAAACATTTGTAAGGCTCTTAACGAACAAGAAAAGAAACTATTTTTTAATAATCAAAACAATAATATTGAGTTTGAGCTGGAAAATATTGGTTTGAATGGCTCTCATCAATTGATTAATGTTGCGGTTGCAATTACTGCAATTCTTCAGCAGAGCGGAATGGAGCTAGTAATTGCTAAAATAGTTCAAGGAATTGCTAACACTAAATGGCCAGCAAGGCTACAAAAAATTGAATCTGGAAAATTATTTAACCTAATTGACAATGTTGCAAATTTTGAGCTGTTTTTAGATGGTAGCCACAATCAACAAGGAGCAAAGACGGTAGCTGATTTTTTACAGCTTAAAAAAAGCAATAAAATAAAAGAGGGTAAAAATCTAAAAATTATTGCAATGATTGCAATGTTGCAAGATAAAGATAGCGAAGGTTTTTTTGCCAATATTGCTGGTTTAATCGATGAATTAATAATTCTTGAAATTGAGAATGAGCCAAAAAGCAGGAATAAACAAGATCTAATAAAAATAGCCTCTAAAAACAAAATTAAAAATGTGGTTGCCAATAATTTAGATGAAGCCTTTAATTTCGTGAAATTAATGATGAAAAATCAGCATGAATCGCAAGATTTTTTAATAATTTTAACTGGTTCTCTTTATTTTGCAGGGCAATTTTTGCAGAAAAATTAAAACTTTAATCTAAAAATTGTCATAATGTTGGCAGGGTCTATTATTAAAATCATTTTTCTACTTTAATTTTTTTAAATATACTTACGGGTTGATTTTTTGATTATTGCATTTGTCTTTCATTTCGTTATAAGCCATTTTAAAGCCTAGCAAAGAATAATAATCCTCCGCCGTTTCTTCTTTAAAATTTTTTGAGTAGGCGGTGAAATCTAGAGAATTCTGCATTTGTTTAATTATTTCTATATCATCTTTTTTTATTTCGGTCCATGCTAGTGTTTTAAAGGGCTTAAGGTAGAACTTTTTAGCGCCAAAAGATAATTCGATTTCTGATAAATTGTGGTAAATTGATCCGTTAGCAATTGTTATTTCATCTCCCTCGTCAAATAAATTAATTACTAAAAAATAGGGCTCGCCTTGATAATTGTCGTTTCCCGTTCTTTTTAGTGGTGTTGAGGTTAAATAGCAAAAATTATTATTGTCAAATTTTGCTTCAAACAAACTCCAATCTTGGAATTTGGCAATTAATTTGGTATTTGATGATTGTGCCGATGGATTCAATTCTTGATTGCCAAAACCTTGATAAGTTTTTTTATTTTGGGGCTTATTGCGATCTGCGGGTTTTTCCTTATCTTTTTTGATGGCGATATTTTTTTCAATAATTTCGTTCATTCTTTTTCTAAGAATCGCGATAATTTCAGTTCCATCGTCGCTTTGATTAACTGGCTTATTTGGCTTTATCGATTCAAAAATTGGAGATGGTTTTTTTTCTAAAATATTGTTTGCATTAATTATTGCGGGAAAGCTTGTTATTGCTAATAATTGCGCTAAAGTAATAAAAAATATTATTTTTTTAAATTTATAAAATAGCCCTAAAGTTAATGATGTAAAATTCTTTCTCATAATTACGATGTAAAAGGTTAATTCGATAATAAAGTTATTGACTTATAAAGCTGGTAATTTATTTTGCTTTGCTTAAAATTAAATTAAAAATTTAGCATTAATTTAGTCATGGTTAGCAAATCTAACTAAATATTTTTTAAATTACAATCAATTGATAGGTAAGTTGCTTGATATTGATTATTCAACAAATAAATAATTAAGAAATGTCGCAAGATAACAATGTTTCCGACCAC
>CAMDGT010000069.1 GCA_945898025.1 Rickettsia typhi
ACTAGAAAGAGAAACAAGTATACCAATAAATTAATAGTAAAATCTCGTAGAAATAAATAATTAAATATGTCTAGATCATCTTGGAAAGTTCCGTTTGTAGACGGATACTTGTTAAAAAAAGTTAAAGAATATAGTGATTCTCCTAAAAAGACCATAATAAAAATATGGTCTAGAAGATCGGTTATAATTCCACAATTTGTTGGTATTAACTTTGCAGTTCATAACGGTAAAAAGTTTGTTGCCGTATCCGTGACTGAAGGTATGGTTGGGCACAAGTTTGGAGAATTTGCTCCAACCAGAATATTCTACGGACATTCTGGTGATAAAAAACTAAAAAAAGATTAGAAAATGAGTAACAAAGTCGCTGTAGCTAGTTTGTCTTCGGTTAAATCTAGCCCACTAAAAGTATTAAAAATAACTAAAAACCTTTCTGGCATGAAAGTATCAGACTCTTTAAAGGTTCTAAAATTTTCTAACTTAAAATTGGCTCCTATAGTTAGAGCTCTAGTTTATTCTGCAATGTCAAATGCTGAGAACAACCATAACATGGATGTTGATTTGCTTTACATAAAAAGGTTTGATGTCGGTAGAGCTTTTGCTCTAAAAAGATTTTCTGCAAGGGGTCGTGGTAAATCCAGCACGATATTGAAAACTTTTAGTAATATCAGAGTTACTTTAGAAGAGTCTTCTTCAAAAGAAAAAGTTAATTAAAAGGAGATATTGAAAAATGGGTCAAAAAGTTAATCCAGTCGGTTTTCGACTTCTCAATAGTAAAAATTGGGAATCTATTTGGTATGATAAAAGAAATTACTCAAAAAAATTAATCAATGATATTGAGATAAGAAATTTTGTAAAAAAGAACTACTCTCACTGCGGAATAGGAAGTGTTATAATTGAAAGACCTTCTGAAAAAATCAATGTAGTAATAAAAACTTCCAAGCCGGGAGTCCTAATAGGCAAAAAAGGTCTTGACATTGAAAAAATAAGCGATTCAATTAGCAAAATCGCAAATTCTAAAGTTGAAGTTAAAATTGTTGAAATAGACAAGCCTGACATGAACTCTTCTTTGGTTGCTCAATCAATAGCTAAGCAACTTGAAGGGAGAGTGGCATTCAAAAAAGCAATGAAAAAAGTTATGCAATCAACCATGAAGCAAGGTGCAATGGGTATAAAGGTAAGTTGTGCTGGTAGATTGGGTGGGGCAGAAATTGCAAGAACCGAATGGTACAAAGAAGGGTCTATACCGCTTCATACAATTCGTTGTAATATAGATTATGCGACTGCAAATGCCTATACAACATATGGTGTAATAGGTGTAAAAGTTTGGATCTATAAAGGATTTATAGAAAAAAAAATAACAAAATTAGTTAATTAAAAATGCTTACTCCTGCTAAAACAAAATATAGAAAATCACAAAAAGGCGGAAAAAAAATACTAGGTGTATCTTCCAATGGTAACTCTCTTAAATTTGGCTCCTTTGGTTTAAAAGCTCTTGAGTCTGCGAAGTTAAACTCTAAGCAAATAGAATCTGCAAGGAAAGTTATAAGTCGCTATATGAAAAGAGCTGGAAAGCTTTGGATAATGGTTTTTCCTCATACTCCAGTTACTAAAAAGCCTGCTGAAGTTAGGATGGGTAGCGGTAAAGGAAATGTTGAATACTATATCGCAAAAATCAAACCAGGAAGAATAGTTTTTGAAATAGATGGAATAGATAATGAATCTGCTGTAAACTCTTTATCGAAAGCATCTGCTAAACTTCCATTTAAGTCCAAAATTGTAACCTTAATCTAGATAATAAAAGATGAGTGAAAATCAAAAACTATTGATATCTCAGATATCAAGCTTAAAAAAAGAAATAGCTTTTAATAAAATTACTGCTAATAATTCTCTTGCTTTAAAAGATGTTCGTCTTAAAAAAAAAGAAATTGCTAGAATTTTTACCAAAATAAATAAAAAAAAATAAATGAAAGTAAAAGTTTTAAATATAATAGACTCCTCAACCTTTAAGGCTATATCAACCGTCTACAAAAAACATAGTCGTTATCACAAATATATTACGACCCATAAAAAATATTTAGTAGATTCTGTTGGTCTTAAAGTTAATGTGGGAGATGAAATAGAAATAGCTCCTTGTAGACCGATCTCGAAGTTAAAGAGATGGTCAATAAAAAATAATTAATTGCGAGTAAAAAATGATTCAAATGCAAACAAAGCTTGTTGTAGCAGATAATTCTGGTGCAAAACATGCAACCTGTATAAAAGTATTAGGCGGTTCAAATCATATGATAACCGGTGTAGGCGATATAATAGTATTAGCAATAAATGATGTAATCCCAGGTGCAAAAGTTAAAAAAGGTCAAGTTGCTAGAGGTGTAATAGTTAGAACAAGAAGTAAGATAACCAGACCAGACGGCAGTTTTGTTAAATTTGATGACAATGCAGTTGTTTTGGTTGATAAAAATGGTGAGCTGATAGCATCAAGGGTATTTGGTCCTGTTGCAAGGGAAGTTAGAGCTAAAAACTTTCTTAAAATCGCTTCATTAGCTACGGAGGTTTTATAATGGCTCAAAAATTCAAAACCGGCGACTCTGTAATTGTTATTACAGGTTCAGACAAGGGTAAGATAGGCAAAATATCATCTATAATAAATAATAGAGTGATTGTTGAGGGTGTTTCTATTAGCAAGGTTCATAAAAAACCTACCAATAATAACCCCGGTTCGATAGTTATGGTCGAAAAACCTATACACATTTCAAATGTATCTCATGTAGAAAATGATAAACCTATTAAGGTTAAGTTTTTTATAGAACAAGGGGATGGTAAAAATTTTAAAAGAAAGTTTAGAATTTCTAAAAAAACTGGCGAAAAAATTAAATAATGAATTATGCAAACTCTTACAGAAAAAATATATAAATCTGTTGCTCCTGAAATAAAAAATCATTTTTCTTATAAAAATGATCTTCAGATTCCAAGATTAAAAATGATAAGTTTAAATGTTGGTATTAAAGCTACAGAAAGCGATAATAAAACTATCTCCTATGTATCTAACCAACTTTCAAACATAGCTGGTCAAAAATCTGCCATATGCTATGCAAAAAAAGGCTATCTCAACTTTCAAGTTAAGAAAAGATTTGCCGATAGGTTGTAAGGTAACTCTCAGGGGTAAAAATATGTACAGATTCCTTGACAAACTGGTCAATATAGCTTTGCCAAGAATAAGAGATTTTAGAGGGTTATCCTCAAAAGGTTTTAATCAGAGTCATCATTATGGATTCGGAATAAAAGAGCACAGTGTTTTTCTAGAAGTTAATCTTGATAACATTGTAAAAAGTTTTGGAATGAATGTGAATGTCGTTACAACTGCAAAAACAAAAGAAGAAACATTGTACTTGTTAAAAAAACTCAACTTACCAATTAAATAGATATTTTAAAATGGCAAAAAAATCCGTAATTAGAAGAAACGAAAATAGAAAAAAACTAATAGAAATAAAATCCAAAAAGAGATTCTCTCTATCTCTTATTTTGAAGGATAAATCTATTGGTTTTGAAGACAGACTTTCTGCTCAATTAAAACTTTCTCAAATGTCAAGAAATTCATCTTCTGTTAGATACAGAAACAGATGTGCCGTTACTGGTCGTCCTAGAGGAAATCTTAGAAAATTTGGTTTATCAAGAATGATATTAAGAGAATTGGCATCTTGGGGTCAGGTTCCTGGTTTAGTTAAGTCTAGTTGGTAATAAATTTAAGTAATAAAACATGTTTAATCACTCAGTTTCAGATTTAGTTGCTAGAATCAAAAATGGTTGTCTAGCAAAAAAAGCAAAAATATCTTCTCCTTATTCTATAATAAGAGAGTCTATATTAAAAATATTAAAAGACGAAGGCTATATATCCAGTTATGCAAAGTTGGACACTTCTAATGGCTATACTTTAGAGGTTAACTTAAAGTACCTAAGTTATAATTCAGTTATAACTGAGATAGAAGTAGTTTCTAAGCCAGGTAGAAGATATTATTGTTCGTCAAAAGACATACCTATTGTTAAAAATGGCTTAGGTGTAGTTTTAGTTTCAACTCACAGAGGCTTGATGACTGATCATCAAGCTAGAGTTGATAATATTGGCGGTGAAGTTCTTTTAAAAATATTTTAATCAATACAATGTCTAGAGTAGGAAAATTACCGGTTATAGTTCCAAATAATATCAAAGTTGATATAAATGGAAAAAATATAAAATTTGTTTCTGGGGCTGTTGAAAAAAATTACACAATCTCTAAAGGTGTTGTTGCTAAGTTTGAAGGCAATGCTATAAAGCTAAGCTCAGAAAAAGATTCTCAATCAAAAGTATCGATGTTTGTTGGTATGAATAGAAGTAATATCAAAAATATTGTTTCTGGATTGTCTTCTGGCTTTAAGATTGTTTTGGAAATAAACGGTGTCGGATATAAAGCTTCCGTTGAAAAAGATGTTCTTATGATGTCTCTTGGATTTAGTCATGAGATATTCTATGCATTGCCCTTAGGTGTAAAGGCTTCATTTGAAAAACCGAATCTTGTAGTCATATCTGGTGATAGCAAGATTTTGGTTGGTCAGGTTGCATCTGAGATAATTTCATTTAGAAAGCCTGAACCTTACAAAGGAAAGGGCATAAAAATATTTGGTAAACAAATTTTAAGAAAAGAGGGTAAGAAAAAATAATATGTTAACTAGTTACGAAAGAAGAAAATTTAGAGTTAGAAGCTCAGTTATAAAAAATAACAAAGGTCAAAGACCAAGAGTTGTTGTTTTTAGATCTAATAAAAACACACATGCTCAATTAATATCTATGGAAGGTATAGTTTTGGCATCTTTTTCAAGTGTAAATCTTAATTTAGAGTCCTCATTAAGTGGATTGGAAAAAGCTAAGCTTGTTGGTAAAAGTTTCGCAGAAATTTGTGTCTCAAAAAATCTTATAGAGGTTGTTTTTGAAAAAGGTGCATATTTGTATAACGGTAGAATAAAAGCTCTAGCCGAATCCTGTAGGGAATTTGGTTTAAAATTTTAACTTAATTGGAAATAAATGACAAAGCAAAATAAAATTAATCAAAACAAACAGTCTAGCAACGAAATAGTTGAAGTCTTGGTTTCTATCAACAGAGTGTCTAAGACTGTAAAAGGTGGTAGAAATATGTCTTTTGCAGCGCTTGTAGTCGTTGGTGACAAGAATGGTAGAGTTGGTTTTGGAAAGGGGAATGCTAATGAGGTTTCTGATGCAAAAAACAAAGCATTTGAGTCTGCAAAAAAAAGAATGATAAAAATCTCTTTAAAAGAATCTAGAACCGTTCATCATGATGTTTTTGCAAAATATTGTTCAGCAAAGGTATATATAAGATCCGCTTCTTCTGGAACTGGTGTTATAGCGGGCGGTCCTATGAGGGCTGTTTTTGAATGTGCGGGAATCCAAGATATCGTTGCAAAGTCTGTTGGAACTTCTAATCCCTATAATATGATAGGAGCAACATTTGAAGCTCTTAAATCTTTAGCTTCTCCAAAAATTATTGCCGAAAAAAGATCCAAAGAAATATCCGAAGTAATTAAGAAGAGAAACTATATTCTAAAAATAAATCAAGAATAAATTATAAAAAAACATGTCTATTAATCTAAATTTTTTATTGGGTAAGAAAATTACTGTGTGGCAAATAAAAAGTAAATCAAAGCTAAATCCAAAGCAAAAAGGCTCCCTTGTAGGTATTGGCTTGAGTGGAATAGGCTCTAAATCTGAGCTTAATTGCACTGAGTCAGTTTTGGGAATGCTTAAAAAAGTTCATCATTTAATAAAAATAATTTAATCATGAAAATATCTTTAAACAATCTAGTTAAAATAAAGGCTAGCAAAAGAACAAGAGTCGGTAGAGGAATTGGTTCTAGTAAAGGAAAAACTTCTGGAAGGGGAGTTAAAGGTCAAAAAGCAAGAACTGGATCTTCTGTAAAGGGTTTCGAGGGTGGTCAGACTCCTATACATATGCGATTACCAAAAAGAGGATTTGTTAGTATTACTAAAAAAGATTATGAAGCCATAAGTGTTGATAATCTATCTTTGGTATTAGGAGAGAATTATGTTGATTTAATAGATAAAGAAAAGCTTTACAGTCTTGGCCTTATAAAAAATGCAAATACAAAAGTAAAATTAATAGGCGGTTCTGGAGCTTTCAATCCTTCTTTTAAGGTTAAAGTTGATTTATACTCGCAATCCGCAAA
>CAMDGT010000070.1 GCA_945898025.1 Rickettsia typhi
TTAACGGCAAATTCAATTTCACTGAGTCTACACTGGAGACAGAGGGGAAGTCGTTACGCCATTCGTGCGGGTCGGAACTTACCCGACAAGGAATTTCGCTACCTTAGGACCGTCATAGTTACGGCCGCCGTTTACTGGGGCTTCGATCAAGAGCTTTCACCCCATCACTTAACCTTCCAGCACCGGGCAGGCGTCAGACCCTATACTTCATCTTAATGATTTAGCAGAGCCCTGTGTTTTTGTTAAACAGTCGCTACCCCCATTTCTGTGCCACCTTCTTCTGGTTACCCAAAAGAAGGCCATCCTTTTCCCGAAGTTACGGATGCATTTTGCCTAGTTCCTTCAGTGTAGTTTTCTCAAGCGCCTTAGTATATTCAACCCATCTACCTGTGTCGGTTTTGGTACAGTCTATGAAGAGGCTATTTCCTGGAAGCGACTCCGTTGCATCTTCAATCCAATAAGAAGATACAAAGAAGTACACTCCGTCACTCATCTTCTGGTTCAGGAATATTAACCTGATTTCCATCGACTACGCCTTTCGGCCTCGCCTTAGGTACTGACTAACCCTGCGGAGATTAACTTTACGCAGGAAACCTTAGATTTTCGGCGAACGAGTTTCTCACTCGTTTTATCGTTACTCATGTCGGCATTCTCACTTGTGATACCTCCAGCAAACCTGACGGTTCACCTTCACAGGCCTACACAACGCTCTGCTACCGATTATATCAAAAGATATAATCCCATGTCTTCGGTATATCACTTTAGCCCCGTTACATTTTCGGCGCAAGAAGGCTTAATTAGACCAGTGAGCTATTACGCTTTCTTTAAAGGATGGCTGCTTCTAAGCCAACCTCCTGGTTGTTTTGGCCTTCTCACCTCCTTTCCCACTTAGTGATAATTTAGGGACCTTAGACGATGGTCTGGGCTGTTTCCCTCTCGACAACGGACCTTAGCACCCGCTGTCTGCCTGCCACGCTGAACTCATTGGTATTTGGAGTTTGTTAAGGTTTGGTAAGTCTTTTGGACCCCCTAGCCTTGACAGTGCTCTACCCCCAATGGTTATACTGTGACGCCCTACCTAAATAGATTTCGCAGAGAACCAGCTATATCCAGATTTGTTTAGCCTTTCACCCCTAGCCACAGCTCATCACGTAATTTTGCAACATTAATGTGTTCGGTCCTCCAGCAAGTGTTACCTTGCCTTCAACCTGGCCATGGCTAGATCATCTGGTTTCGGGTCTAATCCGCCGCACTATACGCCCTTTTAAGACTCGCTTTCGCTACGCCTACACCTAACGGCTTAAGCTCGCACGACAGATTAACTCGCCGACCCATTATACAAAAGGTACGCCATCACCCCTCAAGGAGGCTCTGACTGCTTGTAGGCATTCGATTTCAGTTTCTATTTCACTCCCCTTATCGGGGTTCTTTTCACCTTTCCCTCACGGTACTAGTTCACTATCGGTCATAGATTAGTACTTAGGCTTGGATGAACTGGTCCACCCATCTTCAGACAGGATTTCACGTGTCCCGCCCTACTCATGCTTGAAAATTTATTACTGCCTATACGGGACTATCACCCTCTATGGTCAAAGTTTCCAATTTGTTCTAGTTAATAAACTCTCAAGACTGGCCTGGTCCGCGTTCGCTCGTCATTACTAACGGAGTCTCTGTTGATGTCTTTTCCTCTAGCTACTTAGATATTTCAGTTCGCTAGGTTTCGCTTTCGTAGCCTATTTATTCAGCTACAAATACTCTCTAAAAGAGAGTGGGTTCCCCCATTCGGAGATCCTCGGATCAAAGCTTATTGACAGCTACCCGAGGCTTATCGCAGCCTGCCACGTCCTTCATCGCCTTTCTATGCCAAGGCATCCGTCGAATGCCCTTACTTTGCTTATTTTAAGTTATGTATAGAATAAACTTTACAAAAACTATTAATTTTTAAGTATAAGGGTTTTATATATTTTAGACTTTCTTGAGATTTTTAAATTTGCTAATTAAATCAATTGCTTGATGTTAATTGCGGTATTCTCTGGTTATCAATTATTCACGATTTTAAACAACTCAAATTAATTTTTTAGATTTACTAAAAACTGTTAAAACTTTTGAAACTTTTTATTTTTTCAAAATTTAACTTAATTTGAGGACGAACATTCAATAACACAGTTTTCTTAAAGTCAAGCACCTTTTTTATTTTTTTTTAAAAAAAATCAAAAATAATAATAGGAGTCAATATTTGCAACACCTAGCCTAATAATATTTTTTATTAATATCTAATAAATTTACCATAAATAATTGTCAATTTACAGATATTATTAATAAATTATATCAACCTCCATTTATTTTTATCTTCAATTAAGGAATGTAGCATTTTATTGTTAAGTGAGTGTCCAGATTTATTAACCTCAAAATGCCCGATAATATTTGCTTGAGCTAGATATATATCACCAATAAAATCAAGAGTTTTATGTCTTACAAATTCATCTTCATATCTCAGCCCTTCAACATTAACAACCCCTTTCTCATCAACCAATATAGCATTATTAAGGGTTCCGCCTTTAGCAAGACCATGCTCTCTTAATTTTTCAATCTCATGCTTAAATCCAAATGTTCTAGCTCTACAGATATCATTTTTAAAAGACATGGTTTCGGGGCGATATGAAAAAGACTGCTGTCTAATTTTCTGATGATTAAAATCAATTTGCAAATCAACATAAAATTCTTTAGAGGGTTTTATTTTTATATATTTATCGCCGTCAAAAATTTCAAAATTCTCGATAATTTCAATAAACTTTCTTGATTTTTCCTGCTCAACCACACCAGCGCATTCAATTAAGAAAACAAATGGCCCCGAACTACCGTCCATAATTGGTATTTCTGGACCATTAATGTCTATGTATAAGTTATCTATTCCACAACCCCAAATTGCTGCCATTAAATGCTCAATTGTGCTAATTTTTACATTTGATTTATTGGCGATAGTAGTACCTAAATTTGCAGTAATTACATTGGAGTATTTTGCGGGAACAATTCCATCCACACTCGCGATATCAGTTCTTCTGAATACTATTCCTGTATCGCACGGAGCAGGAGAAAGAGAAATTAGGCTATAAGCCCCAGAATGAATGCCAACTCCATCACAGCTAACTTTGCTATTAATAGTTCTTTGCGGAGGTATAATCATGATTTTATTTAATTTGTAGTTTTATTAATTTTCAAAGCTTATGCAATGAATTCAGGTTTTAACATTAATAATTTTACATATCATATCGCTAATTGTTAGCTTTTTTTTATTCAATAGGCTAATTTGCATCCATATGACTGCTAATATTGCCAATATTATATTAAAAAAATTATCAAAAAAATTTACATTTATTTTATTAATGCGATTAAAAGATTCGTAGATTAAAAAATAAAGAGGAAACAAAAGTGGTAATAACGATAAAAAATAATAAAATAAAGCGAGGGATAGGGTGATTTTTTTATTATTAATTCTAGCAATTCTTATGCCCATAATTTTTTTACCAATAGTTGCTTGCCATTTTGAAGAATTGAAAAAGCCATAATAAAACTACCCAACAAAAAAAAATACCAATGCCATTGAAGTAATAAAAATAAAAAAATCATGATTAATTAAAAAAAGTAAATGATCGTTGCTTCTTATGGATTCCGCTCCAAATTTTTCCTTAAATTCAAGAATAAATCTAGTCGCAAGATTCATGCCACCTATCATCCAAAATATTTGAATTATTATTATTCTTATCAGCATTACAATCGCTGTATCAATCGTCGCAGATATGCCTCTTTTTAATAAAGAGGAATATTTTGGTTCTTCTGCTTTTATTTCGATATCTTGTTCAACTGAAGTTTGATAATCGGGAATCAAATATTTATTAGTGCTCATAGCCCGTTTTGTTAATTTTTATTTTTTTATTTTCTAAAGAATTGTTCAAAAGATTAATATAATATTTTGATTTGTTTTTTCCATCTTTTTTTAATTTTTGCTTAATTTTAGACATTTCTCCTATATTAGAAAGCTTTATCTTTAATTCTTTAGACAATTCTTCAACTTGCTTTTTTTTATCGCCAGAAGTTGTAAATATTAATTGATAATCGTCTCCGCCACTAATTAAATCAAGCTTTAGCTGAGTATAATCAATTTTATTATTTTTAGCAATTTGATTGATGACGGATTTAGAATTATTAGAAAAAGGAATTTTATCTAAAAATAAATTCGCCTGCAAATTAGATGCCTTAGCAATATTAGCAACATCCGCCAATAGACCATCAGATATGTCACAAGCACAATTAGAAATCGATCTCTCAACCAATGCCCTTCCTAATTTAATTTGCGGAGCTGGAGCCTGATATTTATTTATAAAATATTTCTGAACTTTATCGCTACAATGAATATTTTTATAAATGTTTTTATTATCGAGGTAATTTGTGGCATTAAGCAATTTTTCCATTATTTTTAAGCCTAAAAATGCATCGCCAATGAAATTTGAAACCCAAATTAAATCTCCATTTTTAGCATTGGAACGAATTAAATTTTTACCCTTTTCAACTATGCCAATGGCGGTTATTGAAAAAAATAATTCTTTTGATGAAACAGTGTCTCCGCCTATCAAGCCAATATTATATTTTTTGTTAATCTTTTTTATTTCACGAAAAAATATTTGCCAAAAATTATTATCTAAATTATCGTCGATTTGATTTTTTTTACCAATTCCAAGTAAATAATAAAGTGGCCTTGCTCCAGCGGAAGCAATGTCAGAGAGGTTGACGGCAATAATTTTTTTAGCAATATTTTTTGCTCCATCGCTAAGAAAAAAATGCACATTCTCAACCAAAATATCTTTCGTTATCACTATTTCTTGAGAATTTTTATAAGAGTCAATATTAATTTTTGCCACATCATCTTGCAATAATTGCGACTCTTTAAACTTACTGGCTATTGGTTTAATTAGTTTATTAATTAATGAAAATTCATTCATTTGAAATATTTAAAAAATTATAATTGATTAAAATTTAAAATAAGAAATCATATAATTCAAGTCTCAACTCATTTTTTATCAAAAAAACAAAGAAATGATTTGACTTTTTTAATTTTTAGCTTTTTACTCTTGCCTTATTAAAAAATTAATATTTTATATATATCTAAAATATTTGTATCTAATCTTGCTTATGCTTATTGTTAATGGGTTTGTAGCTCAGCTGGTTAGAGTGCGCGCCTGATAAGTGCGAGGTCGGTGGTTCAAGTCCACCCAGACCCACCATCATTAACTAATTAGTAATGTCATTTTAGTGAATATAACACCAATATAGATCAACATATTTTTAGATGTCAAACAATCTAAACAAAATTAATACAAAAGCAAACAGGTGAAAGTAACAAAATTAAACTAAAAAATATTAGATTTTTAGAAATATTATCTTAATTTGATTGAATTATTCTTTTCCTCTAAATAACATTCTTTTTTATTAATCATATAATATTAACAACCAAAATAACTTAAAATCATGACAATAAATGTTGCACTTAACGGCTTTGGAAGAATTGGTCGTTGCATTGCTAGAGCCCTATTTGAAAATAGCGAATTTAGCGATATTAAACTAGTTGCAATCAATGCCTCAACAGAACTAGAAACACTAAAACATCTACTCAAATACGATTCTATTCACAATAAATTTTCAAAAAAAGTCGACATATCGGAAAATTCACTTATTATCGATGGTCAGCAAGTTATAATTGTTAATGATCGAGACCCTAAAAACCTACCCTGGGAACAGTTAAAAATTGACTTAGTTTTCGAATGCACAGGAGCCTTTACAAAATATAGCGATGCTTCAAAACACATTACAGCCGGTGCAAAAAAAGTTATAATATCAGCTCCCGCAAAAGAAGACAGCGTAAAAACAATAGTCTATGGAGTTAACGAAGATTTAATCACTAGCGAAGATAAAGTTATCTCAATCGGCTCATGCACTACTAATTGCTTAGCCCCGATTGCAAAAATCCTAAACAACTCAATAGGGATTGAAAAAGGCCTAATGACAACAATACACGCCTATACAAATGATCAAAATATTGTTGACAATGCACACAAAGATTTAAGAAGAGCAAGGGCGGCATCGATGTCAATAATTCCAACATCGACTGGCGCAGCAAAGGCAATTGGTTTAGT
>CAMDGT010000071.1 GCA_945898025.1 Rickettsia typhi
TTAAATTTTGGTAGAGTTGGCAACCTTTCAAATGCCATAATTGTGCATTTTTTTGCAATTAAAGAAGTGTTGATTATTGCCTCTGGCAAGTCGCTAAATTTTTTTTCTATTAATTCGGGAGATTGAAAAAATTGCTCTGGCGAGAAGTGTGTTCTGTCATTATCAATTAATGTTTTGCCCTCTCCTATTGCAGATAATATATCTTGAGCTTCGTGCATATCGCTATTGAGGAAGTAAGTATCGTTGGTGGCAACTAGAGGTATTTGATTTTTTATTGCTAAATCAATAAAAATAGGTTCTAATTTTTTTTCATTTTCTAGCCCTATTCTGCTGATTTCCATATAGAAATTATTATTCGGAAATGTATTTTTTAAGGTTGAGAGAATTTCTTCTATTTTGTGATTTTGATTATTTTCAATTAATTTTGCAATTATGCCATCTATACCCCCTGAAAAGGCAATCAAACCAGATGAATTTTTAATCACCATATCAAAATCAACATGCGGTGAAATTCCATCTTGACGACTAATGAAGCTAGAGCTAACTAGATGCATTAAATTCTTGTAGCCTATTTCTTTGGTTGCAATGATTGGCATTTTAACCAGCGACTTTTCAATATCAAGATTGCTAAGAGTTTTTGCTTTTGACCCGTTATTATCTGCTTTATTGAGATGATTATTGAAATTTACTAATAATTCGCAACCAATAATTGGTTGTATTCCAGCTTTTTTGCAGTAAGTTGAAAATTCAAGGGCTCCAAATAAGTTTTGACAGTCGCAAATTCCTAAGGCGGGCATTTTATAGCTCTCAGCCTTAGAAATTAGTTCTTCAACTTTTATTGCGCCCTTGCAAAGAGAATAGGTGGTGTGAGTTCTAAGATTTACAAACAATCTAAAAAATTTTAATTATTCAGTAAATTTAATTTCTACTTTTGTAATTGTTTTATTGAGTCTTGCTACTACATCGCTAGAAATTTCTAAAACATTTTTATTTGAGAAAACAATTTGCGAGCTACCAATAACTATATCAATTTGTTTTTCTTCGGATATCTCTTTAACCACTTTCTTTACTTGATCGTTAATTTTACCTATCGCATCAAGAGAAGCTTTATTTAAAGAATTTTGTTTTTTATCAGCAAAGGTTTTGAATATTTCAACTTTTTTCTCAAATTTTTTTGTTTCTTCTTGGAGTTTTTCTTCGCTCAATATTGATTCTTTATTTTTAATTGATTTTTGTTCCGCTTCTAGTTCGAGTTGTTTTTTGTTGATTTCTTTTTGATATTCATCTTGTTTTTTGATGATTTTGCTTTGTATATCTTTCATCGCTAGTGATTCTTTAAGAGTTTTTTCAGCATCAATAATAGCGATATTTGTTGCTTTTGCATTGAGGGATAATAAGCAAATAACCGGAATAGCTAGAAATGACTTTTTCATTTTTTAATTGTTTTGAATTGATATTTTAAAAATTTTGACACCAAATTATTGAAATTTGTCAAATATTAAAATTTGCCAAATATTAATATTTGCAGTGCTAAAAAGGTAATTAAATAAAATTAATAATTAACACAGATTTTTAATAATAAAAATTAATTTTCAAAGCTTTTTTTTAAAATTTTTGCCCGTTAATATTTTTGCCCATTAATATTTTTGCCAATTAGCTACGGTAAATTAGATATTTATTGATGTTAGAAAAAACTTAAAATATATTTTGAAAAATTTGATTTTAAAAATACAATTCATCGTTTATGTCGTTTTTTATTAAAATTAAGTTCAAAATATAGAATTTCAAAATAAAATTAATTGATGCGATAAATCAATAAAGCTTAGCTTAATTCAAATTCAATCTTTATTATGGTTAAAAAACAAGTTGGCGAGGTATTGAACTCAAATACTCGCTTTATTTTTATTACTGGTGGTGTAGTTTCTTCTCTTGGTAAGGGCTTGGCCTCTGCTTCGCTTGGCGCTTTATTGCAAGCCAGAGGTTATAAAGTGCGATTAAGAAAATTAGATCCTTATCTGAATATTGATCCCGGAACAATGAGCCCAACTCAACATGGCGAAGTTTTTGTTACAGAAGATGGTGCGGAAACCGATCTAGATATCGGTCATTATGAAAGATTTACAGGAGTCGATGCCAAAAAATCTGATAGCATTACTGCCGGAAGAATTTACAGCAAGCTTCTCAATAAAGAAAGAAGAGGAGATTATCTTGGTGGAACGGTTCAGGTTATTCCTCATGTTACCGACCTAATTAAAGAATTTATTTTAAACGATGTTGAAGATGTTGATTTTGCACTATGTGAAATAGGGGGAACGGTTGGTGATATAGAAGCACTACCTTTTTTTGAGGCAATTCGTCAATTGGGTTATGAATTAGGCTCTAAGCAATGTGCTTTTTTGCATTTAACTTTATTGCCTTACATTGAAAGCGCTGACGAACTAAAAACAAAGCCTACTCAACATTCAGTCAAAGAGCTTCGTTCAATTGGCATCCAGCCTAGTGTTTTGTTGTGTAGGGCTGAGAGAAGGGTTAATCAATCTCATCTAGAAAAAATTGCTAAAATGTGTTCGGTGCCTATATCTTCAGTAATTCCTGCGACTAATGCGAATAGTATTTATGAAGTTCCATTGCTTTATCATCAAAATAAGCTTGATGTCGAAATATTAAAATTTTTTAACCTAGATTACCAATCAAAACCTGATTTATCAAAATGGGAAAATATTTCTGATGCCATTAAAAATCCACAAGGCGAAGTCAGAATAGCTCTTGTCGGTAAATATAATGATTATCGTGATTCCTACAAATCTCTATTAGAAGCTCTAGATCATTCAGCTTTTTCCTTAAAAACTAAAATAAAAATTAATTGGATCAATGCTCGCAAGATTAATAATTTTGAAGAAATACAAGATAATTTCGATGCTATTTTAGTGCCAGGTGGTTTTGGTGTTGATGGCACGGAAGGAAAAATAAGAATGATAGAATATGCAAGAATTAATAAAGTTCCTTATTTGGGAATATGCTTCGGTATGCAAATGGCGATAATTGAATATGCAAGAAATGTTTTAAAAGTTAAAAATGCAACTTCTAGTGAAATTTCAGATGATGGTGAATTTGTAGTGGGGATGATGAATGAATGGATTAACGATTCAGGAGCTACGAGCAAGGCAAGTGCTAATCTAGGCGGAACCATGAGGCTTGGTGCCTATAAATGCAATATCAACAAAGATAGCCTAGCATTTTCTATTTATCAAAAAGCTCAAATATCAGAACGACATCGCCATCGCTACGAAGTTAACATTAATTGGCGAGAAAAATTTGAGAAAACTGGTCTTAAATTTTCTGGAATTTCTCCTGACGGTAAATTAACTGAAATTGTTGAAATTAAAAATCATCCATTTTTTGTTGGAGTGCAGTTTCATCCAGAATTAAAATCAAAACCATTCGCTCCGCATCCTTTATTTGTTGCTTTTATTAAAAGTGCCATTGAAAAGAAAAAATCTAATTCATAGCATGCAGAAGTCTTTAATAATTTTTGCTTTTATGCTCTTAGTTTTAACCGCCTCTTGTGGTTTTGAGATGGTTTATCGTGATGATTTAAAACAAAACAATAGCCAATTAAACCAATCTAATCATTATTCATTTTATCAAGGCGAATTGTCCGCAATAAAAATTAAAAAGACTCGTGATAAAATAGATCAACAGCTCAAAAATAATTTATATGATGTATTTAATCCAGATTATATAAAAGTTGAGTCAAAATATTTTTTAGTATTAAAAATTGATAAAAAAACTCTTGCTACTTTTATCACCCCAAATGGAGGCTCGGGAAGAAATAAAATTATTATGAAAGTTGATTACGAGCTAAGATTAATTGATAATCAACAAAAAATAGCTTCTGGAACTGTGACCGCAACAGATAATTACAATATTAATAGCAATAGATATGGAACATTTGTTGCTGAAGATTACTTTACCATCAATTTAACTAAAATTATTGCATCAAATCTTCGCAATTCTCTAATCAATGATTTAACAGAATATCATAGTAAACAAAAAAAATAAATTATGTCTAAAAAAATTTTAATTGGCAAAATAATCTCGGCTTTTGGCATTAAAGGCGAAGTAAAAGTAATAAGCTATTGCCAAAACCCTTTGGATATAGAAGGATATAGTCTAATTAATCAAAAAAATGAGAAAATAAAACTAGTTATTAATAATAAAAAGATTATCGGAGAGAATAAAGCGGGAGAATCAATTTTAATTGCTAGAATCAATGATATCAATAACAGAAATGATGCAGAAAAATATCATCAAATGGAATTATTCATTAATCAGCAAGACCTAAAATCAACCAATGAAAATGAATTTTATTTTGTTGATTTAATTGGGCTTGAGGTTTTGGAAGAATCAAGTAGTGTAGCAATAGGCAATGTTGTTAATGTTAATGATTTTGGGGCAGGAGGAATGATAGAAATTGAATTCAATCAAAATTTTTTGAGTCAGAATCTTAATTTTACTAAAATCGAGAATTTTGCTTTCAAAAATGCAATTTTTCCAGAAATAAATCTTGAAAAGAATTATATTAAAATAATAATGCCCAATTATCTGCTTGAAAAATAATTTTAATATCACAAAAAAGCAATAATTAAATCAAATCAACCAAATTTGAAAAATGAAACACCTAAAATTTATTTTGTTTATTTTAATTTCAGTATTCTTAACTTTTTTTAAAGATGCTTATGCTGGCTCTGTCTGGAGTGGAAGAGATGTTTCAACTAATTTGATTGTTGAAATTCATCCTGGTAATACTGTTAGAAATGGTAATATTATCGAGTTTTATGATTATCAAGATCAAAATTATCACACTGTGCGGGTTGTGTCTTTGCAGTCGGCATTTGGAGGCAGTGAATTAGTGGTAGAAGAGCTCGATAATCGCAATATAATCCGTACTTTTTTAATGGAAAGTTAGCTAAATTAAAATTTTTTTATATAAAATTATAGATTTTCTTAGAAATATTATGAATAGAAGTATCTTTATAGCCACTGGTGGTACAGGTGGGCACATTAACCCCGCAAGGGCAATTGCTGGCGAGATTATTAAAAATAATGCTAATCAAAAAGTTGTTGTTGTCGCAGACAAAAAATATCAATTTTATCAAAATACGACCGATAAATTCATCAATAAAATAGTTTCTTCTTCTCAATTGAATAAAGATTTAATTAATAAGCCATTTTCTTTAATTCTAGCTATAATTTTAATATTTTTTGGTGTTTTGCAATCCATTTTATTAATCATTAAATATCGCCCAAAACTAGTTGTTGCATTTGGTGGTTATGCCACTTTCCCAATCTTAATAGCATCTGTATTGACAAGAACTAAAGTTGTTGTTCATGAGCAAAATGCTCATCTTGGCAAAGTAAATCGCTATTTTGCTAATTATGCAGAAAAAATTGCCCTTTCTTTTTTTGATACATCTGGAATTTCTCCAAAAAATTTAACAAAAACATTATTGATAGGCAATTTTATTCGATCAGAATTTGAAGAGATTGGGGGAAAGATTGGAGAGCAAAATTTACAAGAAGAAAATAATCAGAAATATTTTACAATTCTAGTAATTGGAGGAAGTGGTGGTGCTAAAATTTTTAGCGAAATATTGCCAGAAGTTTTTGTTAATAATCTAAAAAACTCAGAAAAATGCTTCAAAATAATACAGCAATGCAGAAAAGAAGATAGCGAGGTTTTAATTAAAAAATATAGTAATTATAATATGCTTTTTGAGGTCAAGAGCTTTTTTCATGATATTGACAAAAAAATTAAAGAAGCAGATATCGTAATTACAAGGGCCGGCTCATCGACATTATTTGAACTTGCAATTGCAAGAAAGCCAATGATAATTATACCTTTCGCAAAATCAGCGGACAACCATCAAGAAAAGAATGCTAAAATTTTTGAAAAAAATGGTTTAGCTATAATGGTTAATGAAGAAGATCTTAAAGTTGATTATTTTAGCGATATACTCATGAAACTCATTGAAAATAGAGAATTGTTAAAAAAAATGTCGCAGTCAGCTTGTGGCTTTGTAATTAATGATTCTAAGCTCAAAATGATAAAACTTATTACTGAAGAATTCGCAAATTAATGATAAGGGTAATTTTTTATAAAAATCTTAAAAAAATAGAGTTTTGG
>CAMDGT010000072.1 GCA_945898025.1 Rickettsia typhi
ATATATCTGCTACCATTTTAATTGGATGATTAAAAGAGACGATAATTGCCTTTAGTCTGTTATAGCAACAACACACCTTCTGAATTTAACTTCATAATTAAATCTTGAGCTTTTTGTGTTAATGCTTGATTTATTATTGTTCTCATAATCTTTTACTGTTTTGGATTGATAAAACAGTAATTTTATGGAAGAGTTTTAGCAGTCAACTATAATGTATTATAGATTGGAAATGGTATTAGATAAAATCAACAAAATATTTAGCCGAATCATCGACTGAGTCAAAAAATATTTGTTGCAATTTTTGATTTTTAAACCAAGTAATTTGCCTTTTCGCATAATTTCTAGTTTTCTGACTTGCAAGCTCAACCATTTTATTATAATCAATTTTTTGATAACCTTCTAAACCTAGAAAGCAAGCTATTTCATTAAATCCCAAGGTTTTGATAATTGGTAATTTTTGACTAAAAACAACATCTCTGTAAATATTGAAGAATTTTTCAACCTCTTCAATGGCGCCATTATTAATCATTGATAGAAAGCGGTCATTACAATTTTTATAAACTTCTGGTTTTGAAATACTTAGATTAAAATGTAAGAATTGAGAATCTGCAAAAAATTTATTAATATCGTTACTTTGCCAAAATGATAAGCTTTTACCAGTTTGCAACAAAACTTCGCATCTCCTGATTAATCTTTGCTTGTCAAGAACGTTAGAAACATCTGCATCTCCCCTTGAAATTAGATTTTCCACAAAATTATCTTTACCTAATTCGCAAAATAGCTTATTCGCCTCTTCATTAATCGCACCATCAATTTCTGGAACCAGCGAAATGCCATTAATTAATTTATCGATATACATTCCACTCCCTCCAACCACTATTGGCAATTTGCCTTCATTTAAAGCTTGTTTGATAATTTTTACCACACAATCAAGCCATAAGGCTACTGAGCCTTTTTCAAAAGGAGAAAGGTAAGAATATAAAAAATGCCGAACTTGATTCTGAAAAATAATATTGGGTTGAGCAGATAATATTGGCAAGCCTTGATATATCTGCATTGCATCTGCATTAATAATAATTGAATTTTGTCTTTTTGCAATCCCAAATGCCAAGCTAGATTTGCCGGATGCGGTAGCTCCAGAAATAATTAGAATTTTATTCTCAAGATTTCTGTTCACTGTTTAAATCACTTAATAATTTTTGCAATTGACATAAATCTTCTGGAAAAGGCACTTCAAAAGACATTAACTCTTCACTTCTTGGATGCAGAAAGCTTATTCTGTAAGCATGAAGAGCTTGACGGCTAAAATTTTCAACAAAACCTTTTATTTGATTATATTTATCAGCATCAAGCTCCAATAAGTTATTGCTAACTAAGTTTTTTCTACAGGAATTATAAAGCTGATCACCAATCAAAGAATGTTTAATTGACTCAAAATGAACTCTAATTTGATGTGTCCTGCCAGTTTCTAGCTTACATTCCACTAGACTAGCAAAATTATTTCCATAAATTTGCTTAGTTTGATAATGAGTAATTGCAATTTTACCATCATTATTACACGCCATCATTTTAAGGCGATTTCTATTCGAACGAATAATGTTGCGATTAATGGTTCCGCTACTTGGAGCCAAAACCCCAAATATAAAAGCAAAATAATAGCGGTTAATATTTCTTTTTTGCAAAGCGGTGCTTAATTTTAAATGAGTAAAATCATTTTTCGCAACCAACAATAAACCGCTAGTGTCTTTGTCGAGACGGTGAACTATTCCCGGTCTAATATTTCCGTTAATAGTTGACAATTGATCAGAGTGACTAAAAAGCAAACCATTTACTAATGTGTCTTGATAATTGCCAGCACCAGGGTGAACCGTTAAATTAATTGGCTTGTTAATAACTAAAATATCATCATCTTCAAAAACAATATCAAACTTAATTTGATTTGCCTTCATTAAAGCGGGCTCTTGATCTTTAATTCTAACCGCAAATTCTTGATTTATTTTGGTTTTTTGAGATAAGTTTTTTACTGGCCGATCTGCTTCATCAACAATTAAGTTTTGCTCACAAAAATTTTGAATCTTACTGCGAGTAATTTCAGGCTTTATTGCCAAAAATTGCTGAGTTAAATATTTATCAAGCCTTATTCCAACATCGTTTACATCAACAACAAATTTATAAATATTCATATTTTCCAAAATTATAATAAACTAAAAGAATTTAATTTATTATTTTGATTAATTATTTAATCGCTTTGATCTTTGTATTCAAAGCCAAGTTTTTCAAAAATTTCTTTGATAATCTTGCTACAAGCTTTACCACTAGTATCAATGTTAAAATCAGCCATTCGATAAATAGACTCTCTTGCTTTTAATAAATTAATAATAATATTTCTGGTATCTTGATTATGATTTATCAAAGGACGATTCTTTTTTTTACTTAAACGAACATATATTTCATCAATCGATGCTTCCAACCAAATTGAAGTTGCTTTTGATTTTATAACCGAACGAGTTTCTTCATTAATAAAAGCGCCTCCACCCAAAGAAAAAACGATTTTTTCATCTCGTTGCAAATTGTCAATAATAAAATTTTTTTCAAGCTCCCGAAAATAAGCCTCTCCCTTTGTTGCAAAAATTTCATTGATGGAAATAGCTTCTATATCTTCTATTTCTTGATCAGAATCGATAAAATAATAACCGAGTTTTTTTGCCAATCTACTGCCGATTGTTGTTTTACCAACTCCCATCATTCCAACTAAGCAAATAATTGACTTAGAATGCATTTTTACCTCAATATTTTTGAAATTTTATTAGCCTAAATAATTTTTTAACAAAATTTACAAAAAATCTGTTGAAATTTTTTTAAATAAGATTATATATTAACAGGCTAATGTTTTTTAACAACTTACAAACTAATTATCAATTAAAATATGTCTATTTTTTCAAATTCCCGTCAAAATTATTATAGCTCTTCCGTCGCATCATCCACTGTTAGAGATGTCGGTCTTAGAGATTATATGCTTAAAGTTTATAATTTTATGGCAATTGCTCTTGCTATATCTGGAGCAACAGCTTTTTTGGTTGCTAGCTCTCCACAATTAATGAATCTAATTTTTGGCACTCCACTTCGTTGGGTTGCAATTCTTGCTCCAATCGCTTTTGTGTTCTTTTTTTCTTTTAAATTACAATCCATTTCCGCATCAACTGCAAAAAATTATCTATGGATATACTCTGCATTAATGGGAGTTTCTTTGGCATCTCTTTTAATAGTTTATACCGGAGCAAGCGTTGCTAGAGTTTTCTTTATTACCGCTTCTGTTTTTGGAGCAATGAGCATTTACGGCTATACCACAAAAAAAGATCTAACAAATTTAGGTTCATTCTTAATAATGGGCTTAATAGGCGTTATTATCGCATCTTTAGTTAATTTATTTTTAAAAAGCCCTGCCCTTTATTTTGCTCTTTCAATTCTTGGCACCCTTATCTTTATTGGCCTTACTGCTTACGATGTGCAAAAAATAAAACAAAACTACTACCTATCTTCTGGAGATCAAGAATCAATCAATAAAAGCGCAACCATCGGTGCATTAGTTTTATACATGGATTTCATCAACCTATTTATCCACTTATTGCAATTAATTGGCAATAAAAGAGACTAATTCTCTACAAGTCTTCCTAAGATATCTTAGAAATTTACTTAATTAAATTTCTAAGATAATGGTTAAACACATCACAAAATTCAATGAACTACAAACATCAATATCACTTCGGAAATTTTGCAGATATTTTTAAGCACATAATTTTAACCGTCTCTCTTGAAGAATTCGCTAAAAATAAAAGACCATTCTTGGCTATAGACACTCATGCTGGCGATGGAAAATACAGCTTTGACCCAGATGTCATAAACGGCAATAAGAGTCATGAGTCGCAAAATGGCATATTAAAAATATTAAAAAATCAAGAAATAACAGACTTATTGCCAAAAAAATTCTTAGATATTTTGGCGAAAATTAATTTAACGGAAATTGAAAATCTAAAAAATAAAATCCTCTCTTATTCAGGCTCGCCTTACATCATAAAATATTTTATTCAACCGTGGGATAAAGGAATATTTTGCGAACTAGAAGAGGGAAGCTTCAACAGCTTAAAAAGAAATTTTGCAGGCAATAAAAAATTCTTACTTCTAAAAAAAGATGGATTCAAAATTTTAGAGCATGAAGCTCTAGCAAATGATATAAGAAAAATAATTTTAATTGACCCTCCGTTTGAGAAATTTGAAAACAAGATTTCAAATGATTATCAAAAAATTATAAATTTTCTAGAAGAAGCAAAAAACCACCCACAAGACCTATCAATACTAGTTTGGTACCCTATAATTGATGAAAATTTTATCAAAAATTTTCATTTCAAAATCAACAAGATTGGATTTAAAAACATCCTATACAAGACAATAAAAATGCCAGAAAATTTGATGACTAACAAAATGAATAGCTGTGGAATGCTTATAATCAACCCAGTAAGCAACGAATTAGAGAAAAAAATAAATGATTATTTATTAAAAATTAGTCAATTTTTAACAGAAACGGCAATTTAACGAAGAGCAATCAAAGAAATATTTCTTCTGCAATCATCGATTTTTAACAATTTAGCCCTACGAAAACTAAAAAAATCATCTGTAAATGTATCAATCTGAGGATTAACCACATTATCAACGTCGTTTTTGTGAAGCTCATCTTCTATGTATCCACCGAGATTAAATAAATATTTATTCTCCTCCTTGTCACTTACGAAAAACCTTTTATTTGCAATATTTTTGAAGATAAAATCATTATAAAAATCTTGTGAAATTTGGTAAGATTTTTGCTGTATCATTGGACCGATAAATCCATGCAAATTAAGATTAGAAGAGCCTGAAACAGATCTAATTTTATTAATTGTGTTGGTAATAATCCCCGCTATAGCACCCCTCCAACCACAATGTATAGCGGCAATAATTTGCAAATTGGGCTCAACCAATAAAATTGGGGAGCAATCAGCAGTAAAAACTCCAATGGCAACATTTTTAAGAGTGGTAATAATTGCATCAGCACTTGGCTTCATTGAATTACTATATATTTTTTTATAATCATCAATCACGACTACTTCGCTACTGTGAATTTGATTCAAAAATAAAATTTCTTGATAATGGCAATTTTTTAATTGCAAATTTTTTTGTAAATTCTCTAAATTAAATAAATTTCTATCAATTAAACATTCTTTGCCAAAAAAATGATAATCAAACTTGTTAAAATTTGCAATATTCATAATTTTTTTGCATTTAAAATTTTTTTTGCTTCGAGACAGAAGAAATCACCCCTTTCTTCAAAGTTTTTCCATTGGTCGAAAGAGGCACAAGCTGGAGAAAGCAATATATTGTTAACTAAATCATTTTTAAATTGATTGCAACTATCAAAGAAGGTCGAGTTTATTGCATTGAGGAGATCTTTGCATTTTTCATAAACAACATTGTTTTTAGATAAAAAATTTGCAAAATCATCGCTTGATTCTCCTATCAAATATGCTTTTTTAACCCTTGATAAATAAGGCTTTAACGAACTTATTCCGCCATTTTTTTGCTTGCCACCAACTATCCATAAAATATTATCAAAAGCCAACAGTGCATTGCTGGTTGATTCTGCATTAGTTGCTTTACTGTCATTAATAAAATTAATATTATCAATTTTTTCTATCATCTGCAAACGATGCCTCAAACCCTGAAAATCCAATATAAATGCAATAATTTTTTCATCGTTAATTTCTTGATTAATTAACTTAAAATAACATTTAGTTATCGCAAAAGCAAAGGCGATATTTTGAGAATTATGCTCTCCCCTAAGAAATTGCGATGAACATTTATATTTTTCTACTTTTCCAATATTAAAATTATGATAAATCATTTCATCAATCATTGATATCATTGGATTTGACGGGCTTTTTAAGCATAATATTGGCGGAAGTTTTTTAGTGGAAATTGCCACTACTTTTTGCTGACGATTATTCAGCAATTCTTCATAGGCTTTTCTAGATTCAATATTGTCAATATTTATAATTGCAAAATCTTCTTGATTTTGATTATTAAAAACCCTCTTTTTGGCTTTAATATATTCATCCATTGAATTATGACGATCAAGATGGTCGG